>JAHQVI010000075.1 GCA_019634405.1 Hyphomicrobiales bacterium | reverse complement strand
ATATCCTCGCCGCGGCCAATCGCGCCAAGCTCGGAAACGCCTGCAACCTCAGTCATGAAGCGGACGCAGCGCGTACAGTGAATGCAGCGCGTCATGATCGTTTTGATCAGTGGACCGATATTCTTGTCTTCGACGGCGCGCTTGTTCTCATGATAGCGGCTGCCATCGACGCCATAGGCCATCGCCTGATCCTGCAGATCGCACTCGCCGCCCTGGTCGCAAATCGGACAATCCAGCGGATGATTCAGCAGGAGGAACTCCATCACGCCTTCGCGCGCCTTCTTGGTCAGGGCGCTACCGGTATTGATCACCGGAGGAGAACCGTCTCTGCCGGGGCGAAGATCGTTGACACTCATGTGACAGGAAGCGACCGGCTTCGGCATGCCGACGACCTCGACAAGACACATCCGGCAATTGCCAGCGATCGAAAGCCGCTCATGGTAGCAGAAACGGGGAATTTCAGCGCCTGCCTGTTCACAGGCTTGCAGCAAATTCAGCCCGTCCTCAACGTCTATCGGCTTTTCGTTGATGATCAGTTTTGGCATTGACCGCTCTTTGTTCTTGCCTCGGCAGTTGACCCCAGATTTATGCCTCTGCGGCAGCGCGCGCAACAGGGCTACACGACGCAGTCTGTCAGGCCCATCCCCCGTCCGGGTAATGGGAACCTTGATTCATGCGCGCAAATCCCGCCATGTCTGGCACGCCTTTCGCAACTGCACAATAGAAAAAGAGGCAAGCAACGGCTATGCTACATAGGATTCGATGATTATTCGCAACGCCTGAATACACCTACGGGGAAAACCGCAGAAGATTACGCGCATAGCTGTTCGCGCCAAAGCTTAGCAGACGCCACGCTTTCCCAGCCGAACGCAAATTCGGAAGCTCCGTTTTGCTGCAAATGGTCGAGACGCTCAACGCCTTCCTGCGCGGTCGGCATGGCGCCCGCCTCGATCCACCACATGGCGAAATGCGGCTTTGACATGGCCTCGAACCAGCCTGCCTTGCGCCGGTAAATATTAGCGTGCACCGTTTGCCAGACAAATCGCTCCAGGCTTTCCACATCCTGCCATACCGACATATTCACAACGATCATCGGATCGCCATAGGGATCGATTGACGTCGCATCACCCCTTTCGTCCTTAAGCCGCCAGACAAAACCGGGCATGCGTTCTGCCGCAGCGTTGATACGGTCGATATTCGCGAAAAAACCGGCGACACGCTCATCCCCTTCCGGGTAAAGCAACCGGCCAATATTGATCTGGGCAAGATGTTTCATCGGTGTGTGTCCCTGGCTCTGATCCTCTGGCCAGCCATGCTAGTTGAATGCCAAAAAATCGCCAAGTCTGTCCTTGGTATGAGTTTGTGATATATTTCAGCATGATCGCACAGGCGGCGCACGGGCGAGGAATAAATGATGAAACGAAACGTTACCTTAATAGCCGGATTGTTGATAGCCCTTACCACACAGGGGGCGAGCGCCGACCAAATTGATGGCGCATGGTGCTCCCCGGACGGAAAAAGCGTGACGATAAACGGCCGCAATGTCGTTACATCGCGCGGGACAGCCGTGGATGCGAATTATGACCGGCACCATATCGATTTCATAGTTCCTGCCGGCGAGCCGGATGAGGGCGGCCAGTTCAGGGCAGATCAGCTGAATGACAATCAGATCCGCGTTATCCTGATCGAGGCGAATGGGAAACAGAAGGGCGAGCCCGAAATCTGGACGCCATGCAAACCGGTAAGCTGACCGCTAAGCGGAGAGACAGTTTGTAAAGTTTCGTAAATCATACTGAACAAATTAAATATTACGCATATGTTTTCGGTGCAAACGACCGTTTCAAGCGCCTTTACAATAAGAGTCATGCGCAAATCAGACGGTCGGAGTGATCAGGAGCAAACTGTCATGAACACCGTAACCAGATTTCTGAACAATCATTATGTCTTCTGGGCGATACTCTCCATCCCGGCTATCCCCATGCTGGTCGCCTTGATCGGAGGCGACAATCCTCGCATCTTTCATATTCTTGTCCATCCGACGGGCGAATTCGCTGCACGTTTTTTGATCATAACAATGATGATTTCGCCGCTGATGATCCTGCTGCCGAAATGGCGCGGGCCGCGCTGGCTCATGCGTAGACGGCGCTATATCGGCGTTGCCGCCTTCGGATATGCGGTCGCGCACACGCTTTTCTACCTGATCGACAAAGGCGCGATAGCCGTCTCGGTCAATGAACTGTCAAAGGCGCTCATCTGGACCGGCTGGCTGGCCTTTCTGATTTTCATTCCGCTTGCCATTACGTCGACGGACGGCTGGGTCCGCAGGCTGGGCACGAGCTGGAAACCATTGCAGCGATGGGTCTATGCCGCAGCCGCGCTGACATTGCTGCATTGGGCGGTGCTTCACAATTGGAGCGGCGCGGTTCCCGCGCTTGTTCATTTCGCCCCGCTAATCGCGCTGCAGGCCTACAGGGTCTGGTGGATATATAACCGTCCCAATCGCGCAAGGCCGAAAGAATTGGCTTCTCAGACAACTGCATGACCGTAGATCGGCTCGAAGTAAACCGCAGCGCGGCGCTACTTCGAGTCGCTATCTTTTTTCATCGAATTGTAGGCCGCGAACAGGTCAGCGACCTTTACACCGTCAATAATCATGCCTGCATAAAGGCAATTCTCAATCGCAACAGCGCTCAGATTGGCGTTCGCAATCTTGCTGCCGGAGAGGTTGACGTTGTTTAACAGGGAATTCGCCATCGTCGCATCGTCGACCTGAAAGCGCGAAATGTTGGCGTTGCTAATTTTGCAAACCGAGGCATTCACATTGTTCAGATGGGAGTTCGAGAGGTTGACGTCGTCGAATTTCGA
Organism: Hyphomicrobiales bacterium; assembly: GCA_019634405.1. Lineage (GTDB taxonomy): Bacteria > Pseudomonadota > Alphaproteobacteria > Rhizobiales > Rhodomicrobiaceae > JAHQVI01. Next base: position 15,128 of record JAHQVI010000075.1, on the reverse strand, counting down.
ACCGCTGATATTAGAGCGCCGAACGTCCAGATTTTCGCGCGCATCGTGAATCTCTTTGGTCATTATTCGGCAGCCATGATCCGCAGATCGCTTGTATTTACCTTCTTCGAGGATTCGATGCGTTCCTCTATCACATGGCGGAAATGGCGGATCAGGCCTTGTATTGGCCACGCGGCCGCATCGCCGAGCGCACAGATCGTATGGCCTTCGACCTGCTTCGTGACGTCGAGCAGCATGTCGATCTCTTCCGGGCTCGACTCACCCTTGGCCATCCGCTCCAGAACGCGCCACATCCAGCCTGTGCCTTCGCGGCAGGGCGTGCATTGGCCGCAGCTTTCATGCTTGTAGAAATAGGAGATGCGCGCGATTGCCTTGATAATGTCGGCGGACTTGTCGATGACAATGACTGCAGCCGTTCCCAGACCCGATTTCAGATCTCGGAGCGTATCGAAATCCATCGGCGTCTCCTGACACAGCTCCGCCGGCAAACACGGAACCGAAGAGCCGCCCGGGATCACAGCCAGCAAATTGTCCCAGCCGCCGCGAACGCCGCCTGCATGCTTTTCGATCAGCTCGCGCAGCGGAATGCCCATTTCCTCTTCGACATTGCACGGCTCATTGACATGGCCGGAAATGCAAAACAGCTTGGTGCCGGTATTATTTGGACGCCCGAGCGCTGCAAACCATGGCGCGCCACGGCGCAGAATATCGGGAACGACAGCGACGGATTCGACATTGTTGACGGTCGTCGGCGCGCCCCAGAGCCCGGCATTGGCGGGGAATGGCGGCTTCAGCCGCGGCTGGCCCTTCTTGCCTTCCAGACTTTCCAGCAGCGCGGTTTCCTCGCCGCAAATATAAGCGCCCGCGCCATGATGGAGATAGACGTCGAAATCCCAGCCATGGATGTTGTTCTTGCCGATCAGCTTTGCGTCATACGCCTCATCGACAGCGGCCTGCAACCGGATCCGTTCATGGATATATTCGCCGCGTAGATAGATGTAGCAGGTATGCGCATTCATGGCGAAGCCGGCATAGAGACACCCTTCGATCAGCAAATGCGGATCGTGGCGCATGATCTCACGGTCCTTGCAGGTACCGGGCTCGGATTCGTCGGCATTGATAACGAGATAGGACGGACGCGGATCGTTCTTGGGCATAAAGGACCATTTGAGCCCCGTCGGGAACCCTGCGCCGCCGCGGCCGCGCAGGCCGGACGCCTTGACTTCTTCAATGATCCATTCCCTGCCCTTTTCGACAAGCTCCTTGGCGCCGTCCCAAGCGCCGCGGGATCTCGCCCCTGCAAGGCTCCAGTCAAGCTGGCCGTAAAGATTCTTGAAGATCCGGTCCTTATCCGAAAGCATATCAGCGATCCAGTGTCGTAAGCGTGCGCGGCCCGCTGGCGGGCGCTGAATATTGGCGGTTGGTCTGAGGTCCGGGCTTGACGCCAACGCCGGTACGCAGCTTCTCAAGCAGACTTTCGAAAATGTCGGGGCTCAGATCCTCGAAATAATCATTATTTATCTGTACCATCGGCGCATTCACACACGCTCCCAGACATTCGACCTCAACCCAGGAAAACAGCCCATCCATGCTCGTCGTACCAACCGGGCCGATCACCTTCTCGCAGACCGCCTTGAGCCCTTCGGCTCCGCGCAGCATGCAGGGCGTCGTGCCGCAAAGCTGGATATGATATTTTCCGACGGGCGACAGGTTGAACATCGTGTAGAAGGTCGCAACTTCGTAGACGCGGATATAAGGCATATCCAGCAGCTCCGCGACATAGCGAATGGCGGGCTCGGGCAGCCAGTAATCATGCTGTTCCTGGGCACGCCAGAGCAGCGGGATCACCGCTGCCCATTGCCGGCCTTCGGGATATTTCGCAATCTGTTGCTTCGCCCAGTCCAGATTTTCCGATGAGAATTCGAAACTGGCTGGCTGTGCTGGATCAAGTCTGCGAACCGACATTGACTATATCCGTTTCTTTCTTTTCTGACGGCGCTGACAGCGTCACGATCAATCTATTCTGTTAGTGTGTCATACAGGCGAATGCAGCGCATTAGATGTGATTTTTATCACGGCTACCGGTCAATCTCTCCGAACACGATGTCTAGCGAACCGAGAATAGCCGAAACATCTGCCAGCAAATGCCCCTTGTTCATGAAGTCCATCGCCTGTAGATGCGGATAGCCGGGCGCACGGATCTTGCAGCGATAGGGCCGGTTGGTTCCGTCCGAAACGAGATAAACCCCGAATTCGCCCTTGGGCGCCTCGACACAGGCATATACTTCACCCTCGGGGACGTGGAAGCCTTCCGTATATAGCTTGAAATGATGGATCAAAGCTTCCATCGAATTCTTCATCTGACTACGGCGTGGCGGTGAAACCTTGTGATTCGGCGTCAGAACCGGCCCTTTATTCTCGGGCATATTCAAAAGCTCGATGCACTGGACCATGATCCGGAGCGACTGGCGCATCTCTTCCATACGGATCAGGTACCGATCGAAACAGTCGCCATTCTTGCCGACCGGGATGTCGAACTCAAGCTCGTCATAGATCTCATAGGGCTGGCTTTTGCGCAAATCCCACGCCGCACCGGAACCGCGCACCATCACGCCGGAAAAGCCCCAGCCAAGGCCATCTTCGAGCGAGATCACGCCGATATCGACATTGCGCTGCTTGAAAATGCGGTTGCCGGTCAGAAGCGCGTCAATATCGGCCAGCACTTGCGGAAAGGTTTCACACCATGCTGCAATATCGTCGATCAGCTCTTGCGGTAGATCCTGGTGAACGCCGCCGGGGCGGAAATAGTTTGCATGCAGACGCGAGCCGGATGCGCGCTCATAGAACACCATCAGCTTTTCGCGCTCCTCAAAACCCCAAAGCGGCGGGGTGAGCGCGCCGACGTCGAGCGCCTGTGTCGTGATGTTAAGCAAATGATTGAGAATACGGCCGATTTCGCAGTAGAGCACGCGAATGATCTGCGCGCGGCGCGGCACCTCCACCTCTGCAAGCTTCTCAATGGCGAGACAAAAGGCGTGTTCCTGGTTCATCGGCGCGACGTAGTCAAGACGGTCGAAATAGGGGATCGCCTGAAGATAGGTCTTGTGCTCGATCAGCTTTTCGGTGCCGCGATGCAAAAGTCCGATATGGGGATCGACGCGCTCGACGACCTCGCCGTCAAGTTCAAGAACAAGACGGAGCACCCCATGCGCTGCCGGGTGCTGCGGCCCGAAATTGATCGTGAAATTGCGCAGATCAACATCGCCCGAACCAGCCTCGGAATGCTGCTTTTCGAGCTTGTCAGCGGTTTTCTCGATTGTGCTGCCGTCTACCATTTCAGGTTCCGCTTATATGCGCGTGGCGCAAAATGTACCGTTTAAAGTCTTTTAAACAAGGCGGTAACCGCCATACCAAGGACCCAAGGAGCGGCGGCAAGATTGATCAGACTTGGTATGAAATCCAATTCGCACTCGCCACCGCCAAATTCTATCAATCGTCTTCCCACTCGTCGTCATCGCCGAGATTGTTGTAGGCTTCTTCCAGCTGTGCGCCGGTCACGGCCTTTCCGGTCGCACCGGACAGAACAGCCGCAATATCATCCCAGGATTTTTCCTTATCAAGCAGGATCTCGATTTCCTCGCCGGAGATGCCGACGACATCCTCCAGCTCAAGTGGCTCTTCCGCTTCGCCGGTTGCTTCACGCAAGGCTTTCTGAGCGTTCAGAGCGTCCGCTAGCGTATATTTGTTACTGTCAGACATGAGTGACCCTCTATAATGTTAGGAATTGGTCGCCTTCTCGTCGCCCGGGAGCTGAGAATCGCCGCCCTCCCATGGGCTGAGAAAGTCAAAATCACGATATTCCTGTGGTAGTTTTACCGGTTCGTAAACCACGCGCTTCTCTTCCTCGCTGTACCGCACTTCGACATAACCTGTCAGCGGAAAATCCTTGCGCAGCGGATGGCCCTGGAAACCGTAATCCGTCAGGATTCGGCGAAGGTCTGGGTGGCCCGAAAAAAGAATACCGTAAAGATCATAAATCTCCCGCTCAAACCAGTTCGCACCAGGGAAAACATCCGTCACGGTGGGGACTGGAATGTCGACGCCGGTCTGAACCTTGACGCGAATACGATGATTGAGTTGTGGACTAAGCAGATGATAGACAACTTCGAAGCGCTGCTCACGGCCCGGATAATCAACGCCGCAAATATCGATCAGGCAGGAAAAACGGCAGCGCGGATCATCACGCAGATGGCGCAGCAGATTGCCGATGTGATCGGCATCGGCCTGAAGCGTCAGTTCGCCATAGGTGACGTCCCACGCTTTCACCGCACTTTTCTGCGTTCCGGCAAGCGAAACGCCCAGCTCTTTCAACTTCTCGTCCATTGCGGCAGGCTCCGTTCCGTCTTAGCGCTCGATCGTTCCGGTTCGGCGGATCTTCTTTTGCAATAGCATCACGCCATAGACCAGCGCTTCGGCGCTTGGAGGGCAGCCCGGCACGTAAACGTCAACCGGCAGCACGCGATCGCAGCCACGAACAACGGAATAGGAATAGTGATAATAGCCACCGCCATTCGCGCATGATCCCATCGAGATCACATAGCGCGGATCAGGCATCTGATCATAGACCTTGCGGATCGCCGGGGCCATCTTGTTGCAAAGCGTGCCAGCAACAATGATTACATCCGACTGACGCGGCGAGGCGCGCGGCGCAAAGCCAAAACGTTCAAGATCGTAACGCGGCATGGATGAATGCATCATCTCGACCGCGCAACAGGCAAGGCCGAAGGTCATCCACATGAGCGAGCCTGTCCGCGCCCACTGAATCAGATCGTCAGTCGAGGTGACAAGGAAGCCACGATCGGCCAATTCGTTGGAGATATCCGTGAAAAACGGATCCTTCTGACGCGTATCACCCTTCGGATCCGCTGGCTCGCGAAGTCCGGTCGCACCTTTCGGGTTGGCGATCAATCCCATTCCAGGGCTCCTTTGCGCCATTCATAGATAAAGCCGATTGTGAGGATGCCAAGAAAGATCATCATCGACCAGAAGCCGTAAACGCCTGCTTCCTTGAATGCAACGGCCCAGGGAAACAGAAACGCGACTTCAAGATCAAAAATGATGAACAGAATGGCAACAAGATAAAAGCGGACGTCGAATTTCATGCGCGCGTCATCGAATGCAGGAAAGCCGCATTCATAGGCTGACAGCTTTTCCGGATCCGGATTGCTCGGCGCGATCAAAAACGGCGCGATCATGATGGCCACAGCAATGAATATTGCGATACCGAAAAAGATGACAAGCGGAAGGTATTCGGCAAGAATGACGTTCATAGTTTCCCGCATATCGATTGAGCGCTATTACAATGAGCTACCGCGCTTGTTCTTCAACATTTCATATCACGGCTTAAACCACAGCATGCAAAGGTGCAACTGCGTCAATGTGAACTTCATGCCCTTAAAACCAGTGCAGCGCAAGCCTTAGCCAATCCGCCAAAGGGTACGCACATCCTCCGCCGTGGCCAGCTTGAGGGTCAAACCCCTAAGCATTGCAGCAGTTTCGCGAAGCAGCGCAGCATTATTCTGCGCAACCGAGCCGTCCGGCAGATAGATATTATTCTCAAATCCGACGCGGACATGACCGCCAAGAAGTGCTGAAAGAGCGACACATCGGCTTTCGGCCGGACCAAATGCGCAGGTCATCCAGTCCCGGAAGGGCAGTGATTCGGTGCCGAGAAAGCTCAGGAGATCAACCGGGTTGCTGTGCTGGCCCGCAGAGTAGCGTCCAAGGACATATAAGACCGACAAATTGGCGCCATCAAGCGTTGAATCGGCGACCCAGCTCAACAGCCGGTCCAGATCATTCCGGTCGTAGAGAATAATCTGCGGCGCGACATTTTCTGCTAAGGCCCAGTCCATGAACGCTGCAAACTCGCCTTTATGCTCTTCTTGAGGAGCGAATTCACGCAAGGCCAGCGACACAGCTTCGGGCCGAACGGCGCGAACAGCCTGCATCTGGCGCTCCCGGCTGAACACGCCCCCCGATTCCGATGTCATCTGCAGGATGACGTCTCGTCCAAGCTGATCGCGAAGAGCGCTTAGCACATCCCTGTAAATATCTGGATCCAGACTATGCTTACCTTCGCGATCCCGGATATGTAAATGCAGAACGCTTGCGCCCTCATCTCGCCAGATGGCGGCCTCACGGAGTATGTCAGCCTTGGCCAGTGGAATTTCCGCATGATCAGCTTTCGTCCGCCGACTTCCGTTCGGAGCAATCGCAAGTACGACCTTATGGTCTTTTATTTGCCGATCTTCGGTGTTCATATCCATATGCCTTGAATTCAACGTATCGTCTACAAAGTCCGATGCAAGCGAAACCCGATCGCATCATGTGATTATTAATCCAGTCTTGACTAAATTACTCTCAATAAAGGCTTATTATGACCCGCGTCTTTCATCGCCAGCTCGCCACGTTTCCCCCGGTCGCGGTTGCCGCGAACGGCTATACGATCACTGACAGCGAAGGGAAGACATATATCGACGCTTGCGGCGGCGCGGCGGTCTCTTGCCTCGGGCATAACCATCCCGACGTGCTTGACGCGATGAAAGCACAGATGAACAGCGTTGCATATGCGCATACGGGTTTTTTCACCACCAAAGCAGCCGAAGAACTCGCCGATCATCTGGTCGAGCATGGGCCGGAAGGCACGTCACAGGTGTATTTCGTCAGTGGCGGATCGGAAGCGATGGAAGCGGCGTTGAAAATGGCGCGCCAGTACTTCGTCGAGACCGGTCAGCCGGAGAAAAAATTCTTCATCGCACGAAAACAGAGCTATCACGGCAATACGCTTGGCGCTCTTGCCGTCGGCGGCAATGAATGGCGGCGCGTACAGTTCGCGCCCCTCCTGATCGAAACGCATCACGTTTCGCCATGCTATGAATATCGCAACCGCCAGCCGGAAGAAACAACCGAGGCCTATGCCGACAGACTTGCCAGCGAACTCGAAGCAAAGATTGCCGAACTCGGCGCCGAAAATGTCATTGCCTTTGTCGCGGAAACCGTTGTCGGCGCGACAGCGGGCGCCGTTCCCCCTGTTCCAGGCTATTTCAAACGCATCCGCGAGATCTGCGACCGCAATGGCATCCTCCTGATCATCGACGAAGTGATGTGCGGCATGGGGCGGACCGGCACCCTTCACGCCTGCGAGCAGGAAGGCGTCGCGCCGGATATCATGGCAATCGCAAAGGGACTGGGCGGGGGCTTCGTCTCAATCGGGGCAACGCTGGTTTCCGACAAGGTCATGCAGGCTTTTCGCGATGGCTCGAAAATGTTCCAGCATGGTCACACCTATATGGGCCACCCGACCGCTTGTGCAGGCGCCCTGGCCGTACAGAAGATTTTCCAGCGGGACAAGCTTATGGACCGGGTGCAACACCTCGGCGCGCTCTTTCGTGAACAACTCGATGCACGCTTCGGGCAGCATCCGCATATTGGCGACATTCGCGGGCGCGGGCTGTTTATAGGTCTGGAACTGGTCAGGGATCGCGATAGCAAGGAACCGTTCGATCCATCGCTGAAGATCCATGCGAAGATCAAATCAGAGGCAATGAAGCGTGGACTGATGGTCTACCCGATGGGCGGCACGATTGATGGCGTCCGCGGCGCGCATGTTTTGCTCGCGCCTCCCTTCATACTTGACGAAACAGCGGTCGGAACAATTGTCGAAAGACTGGGAGACGCGATCGATTCCACGATCTAAGGGTACGCAATAATGCAATGATCCGTACACACATCATTGCGAAGATGATATTTGTGTTAAATTTCAGGCCGCAAAGGCCGGATGTTGGCATGCTGTAGTAAATATATCATTTCGAGAGACAGGCAGGTCCGTTAGAATTCACGTATGAGGAAATTTCTGAGTTTTTGAGGCCAATCAATAATGAGTCCGTCGCAGATCCGCCTGCTGCAGAAAAGTTTTGTGTTGATCGATCCCATCAAGCAGGATGTCGGCCGATCTTTCTTCAAGGAGCTTTTCAAGCGCTCCCCGCAAACGCGGGACATGTTCGGCGATAATCCCGAACAGCGCTGGCTTCGTCTCATTGGCACGTTTCAGCTTCTCATGAACCGCCAGCTCCGTTCTATGCTAACGCTGCCCGCCACGGCTACACTGAGCAAGGAAGCGGTAACCCCGGAGGTCTCTCAGCTCGCACAAGGCTATATCGAGAGCGGATTTACGCCTGAACACATGACGCATATACAGCACGCATTGCTGATCAGCCTGTCCCGACACCTCGGGGAACAGCTCGACGCGGATACGACTGAAGCGTGGGCCCAGTTCATCGGTCTGGTGATCAATTCAATGCAGCAAATCATGTTCAATGACGCTGTCCAGCCAACGCTTCCGAATGAACACGGACGCACGGTCAGTGAGGATAGCGAAAACGCGCTCGACGCTCTGTTCGCTAAGCCGAAACGCGAGCCGGCAGCGCTTGATTGACCCGATCTTCTCAACAAGATCTTTTGGCAAATGTGAAGCTGGCTTGTCTGCGGCGTTCAGACATTCCAGCGCTCTAGCGCTGCATTGTCCGATTGTTTTTCTTCAACCCAGCTTTTTGCCCCATCGAGCCGTTCTTCACTCTTCCAGAACGGGGCGCTGGTTTTCAGGTAGTCCATAAGGAAGGACGCTGCCTCGAAAGCCGCCTGCCTGTGCGCTGATGCGGTAATGACGAGCACGATATTCTGCCCCGGCTCAAGCCTGCCATAGCGGTGAACGATCAAACTGGCGCTGAGCGGCCAGCGTTCGCGGGCTTGCGCTTCGATATGCGCCAGTTCAGCTTCCGTCATGCCGGGATAATGCTCCAGCGTCATCGCCGAGATCTGGTCCGCACCATTACCGCCGCGGACAATCCCGGTAAAGCTGACGACCGCGCCAAGATCCGTGTGCTCCGATGTCATTGCCTCGATCTCGGCGCCAATGTTGAAATCGTCGGTCTGAACCCTGACTGTCATGGCTTTTTCCGCAGCTAGATGCGGGACTGTTGCACGCCCCGATGCCCTATCGTAGTCAAGAGTAAGCTTTAATACTTTCCCATTTCCCGTCAACCGGGAGGGTCATTTGCAGGCGGCGCGACATGAAAAGACTGGCGGATAAAAAAGTTCTCGTCACAGGCGGCAGTCGGGGAATTGGCGCGGCGATCGCCAAAGAGATGGCCAGCGAGGGCGCGGATGTCGCCTTTACATGGTTCAGCTCCGCCGAAGCGGCCGAGGCTACAGCCGCCTCGATCAGGCGAAACGGCGCAAGAGCCTGCGCGATCCATGCCGATTCCGGCGATGGCGACGCCGTACGCGCAGCCACAACATCCGCGCATGAGCAACTCGGCGGCCTTGATATTCTTGTCAACAATGCCGGCATATTCGAACGCCGGCTGCTTCAGGATACGAGCGACGACGAATTCGACCGCATCATGGCCGTCAATCTGCGGGGGGCCTATATCGCCATCAAGACGGCGACGCAACTCATGCCGAAAGGCGGGCGCATCATCAACATGTCCAGCACATTCGGCGCGCGCGTACCCTCGCAAGGTATCGGCCTTTATGCGACAAGCAAATTTGCGCTAGCCGGAATGACCCGCGCCTTTGCGCGTGATCTCGCCCCGCTTGAGATCACTGTTAACGCCATCCAGCCTGGCGCAATCGCCACCGACATGAACCCGGCTACGGGAAGCCATGCAAGGCTGATGACGATGATGACCGCAGTTGGGCGCTACGGCGAACCGGAGGACATCGCCAAAGCCGCGATATTCCTCGCCGGCGATGAAAGCCGCTACATCACCGGCGCGACGATCAATGTCGATGGCGGCTTCGAGAGCTGACCGCCCCCGCCCGCCACAGTCAACTCGCGCTGTCGAGCCCAAAGGCTTCCCAGGCGCGCTTGAGAAAAGCTGCCTTGTAAATATGCCCGCCCGAATGGAGGCAAAATTCCAAAAGGCCGCCCTCGGGATTTTTGCGCTGTTCGCACTCCAGATCCTCGGCCGGTATGGGCGTAGCCTCGCCAAAATCGCCACTCTTTTCAAGCATGGCAAGCGTTTTGTAGACATCCCCCTGACGGCTGTCGGCGATAGCGCGCCCCTGGAGCGGGACCATATCGTCGCTCGTTCCGTGGAAATGCATCAGATTAACCGGTGTCGTCGGACAACTATCGGGAACCGGCCCCCAGAAAGTCCCCGAAATCGGTGCAAATCCTGCAAACAGCTTGCCGCGGTGACAGGCGAGATTCCACGTCATCATCCCGCCGCCAGAGAAACCGGCCATCAGGATCCGGCCGCGCTCCACATTGTAGCGTTTGACAATCTCGTCAATCAGCGCGTCATAGTAGGAAAACTCGATCTCGCCGGTATTGCTTCTTTCCCTGGGACGGTTGGGCAGTTGCCAACCCGTGCCAATAGCTTGTGAGGCGACAAGCACGACATCCAACTCATCCGCAAACTTCAGAAGCGAGGTATTGCTCATCGTACCGGCGGCAGAGTTTCTCCAGCCATGCGCGAAGACAATTGCACCTCGCGCCTTGCCGGTATCGCCTCCGGGAACGTAGACGCGATAAACGCGGTCGCCAAGCTGGCAATCGCTATCCACCCCGCAAGCCATCGCAGGGCCAGCGAACATCATCAGCATCAAAACGGCTAAGAAACGCATTCTCGACATCTCCTGTTTTCACGCGGGGGGACAATCTAGCCGCTGGCACTGAAGATATCACAGCACGGTTATGTGATCTCCGGATCACCGTTAAATTTACCTTGGCGGCAGTCTGATCGCCCCATCCAGCCGAATGCATTCGCCATTGAAATAGTCATTTATGGCAAGATGCAGGACGAGAGCGGCAAATTCTTCCGGACGGCCCAGACGCTTGGGAAATGGCACCGACACCGCCAGCGCGTCCTGAATTTTTTCCGGCAGGCCCTTCATCATCGGCGTCATGAACAGACCCGGCAGGATCGTGTTGACGCGGATTTGCTCGCCCATGAGATCCCGCGCAATGGGCAGCGTCATGCTGGCGACACCGCCCTTGGAGGCGGAATAGGCCGCCTGCCCGATCTGGCCGTCTTCAGCCGCAACACTCGCCGTGCAGATAATCACGCCGCGCCCACTGTCCCCATCCGGGTCGAGAGACAGCATGCCTGCTGTCGATTTGGCGATGCAACGAAACGTGCCAACGAGATTGATCCGGATAACGCGCTCGAAGTCTCCCAGCGGAAAATGGCGGATTGCGCCGGTCTCCCGGTCGCGGCTCGCCGTCTTGAAGCCATTGGCGATCCCGGCGCAATTGACAAGTATCCGCTCCTGCCCATGCGCTGTGCGGGCCTTTTCGAAACCGGCGTCGACATCGCTCTCCGACGTCACATCGACCTTGCAGAACAGCCCCCCCAATTCACGGGCAAGCGCCTCGCCCTTCTGCGCGTCGAGATCGAAGATTGCAACGCGAACGCCTTTCGCCGCAAGCGCTTCGGCGGTCGCGCGGCCCAGCCCCGATGCGCCGCCTGTCACGACCGCAGAAACAGAATTGTCGAGTTTCATTCAGGCAAATCCTTTCTCGATGCGCGAGCCCCACGCGGAATAAGTCCTTTGTTTCTAACGCGTGAACGCGGCCTGCTCAATAGTTGCTTCACAACCGCGCCCGGTCAGAAATTCTCCTCCTGGCCCTGCATTCGACGCTGCCGCGTTGACGGTGCGACAAATCATCTTTACTGCGAGCGTGGCGACAGTTTGAAGCGGAGCCCATCTTGAAATTGAGAGCGACGATCGGAATTGCGGCAACATGCGCCGCATCTACCATAACACCTGCGAAATCCGCCGACCTGACAGTCAATATTATCGGGATAAACAGAACGCAAGGCGAGGTCTGCTGCGCGCTATATCCGCAGGGCCAAGAGTTCCTTGCGTCGACCTCCGCGATCGACGCCAGTTGCGTCAAGGCGAGCGACCGCATCGTTCAGTGCCGTTTCACCGACATTCAGGGCGGAGCCTACGCCATTGGCGCGTTTCACGATTATAATGGAAACAAAACCAACGACACCAATCTGCTCGGCATTCCGACCGAGCCCTGGGGCGTCTCCAACAATGCCCGCCCGATGTTCCGCGCGCCAACCTTCGAGGAAGCGCAAATATCCGTTGCCGACGGGGCTCCCCTCGAAATCGACGTCCGGCTTGAATTGACGCTGCCTTGAGGCGCGAACAGCGGATTTGCAACGCCGCGCTTTGCCGGTGGCCGATGATGGCGCCCTGGTCTCACCTCAAGGACAGACCAGGCGCTGGGGCCGATCCAGCGCCAGATCGATTGAAGTCATGTATCGCTTTTTCTTTTTCGGCGAGGCGGCAGCATTTTGTGGTTTTGGGTTTTATCGATCCATGCGGGGACATCGCTGCCGGACATCGGACGCGCCACGCCAAATCCCTGAATATGATCACACCCCAAGGCGTTGAGCACCAAACGCTCTTCCGCAGTCTCCACGCCCTCAGCGAGCGCATCCACCCGCAGAGAATGCGCCAGACCTATCATTGCCGAGGTAATCTTCGCCAACTCGGAGTAAAGATGAACGTCCTTGACAAAACTTCGGTCAATCTTGATGCGGTCGACCTTGAAATTCCGCAGGTTCGAAATCGATGCATGCCCTGTTCCAAAATCGTCAAGTTCGACCCTGAAGCCGGCACGCGAAAGGTTCTTGATATTCTCGATCATTTGTTCCGAATTCGCGTCAATCATCGCGCTTTCGAGAATCTCAAATCCGATCAGCGCCGGATCAAGGTCGGTCCTGTCCGCCGCCGATAAAAGGACGTCAACCAAATCCACTTCGCGCAAACGGCTGGCGCTGAGATTGACTGAAATTTGTGGAATATCAAGGCCGTCATCAAGCCAGCGGCGCATGTTGGCGAATGCCTGCTCGATCAAATGAGAATCAAGCTGTTCGAGAAGCTCTCCTTCTGCGGCGGCGCCGAGAAAGTGATATGGCGTAAGCAGTCCCCGCGTGGGATGATGCCATCGGGCAAGCGCTTCAAAACCAACGATTTTTCCGGACCGCCCCTCCACTTGTGGTTGAAAATATGGTTCAAATTGCTGAGATTCAAGCCCCTTGCGAATTTGAGCTTTAAGATCTTCGATCTCTTCATGCTGAGTACGCAAATTCGGCGTAAAGAAGCGATAGGTGCCGCGACCGGCGTTTTTTGCCGTATAGAGCGCCAGATCAGCATTGGTCATGTACCGTTCGAGCGGAATGCCGTCAGACTGTTCGCCACATGCGATACCGACGCTGCCGCCGATGTTACACTCCTTGCCCATATAAACGAATGGCGCCGAGACATCGGCAATCAAGTCCTCGGCGCGCTTGGCGAGCGTTTCCTCCGGGAGGTTTCCGAAAAAGACCAGAACAAATTCATCGCCACCAATGCGAGCGATGAAATCCTCTTGCCGAATGTGAGCTGCCATCGCTTTGGTGGCGTGTTGCAGGGCGGCGTCGCCAGCGGCGTGCCCGAGCGTATCGTTTATCTGCTTAAACTTGTCGAGATCTATATGCATGACCGCCACGTGGTCGTGCGGCCACTGGCTATCATCGATTTTACTTAGCAATTCGTGCAAGGCGCGTCTGTTCGGGAGACCGGTCAGTTCATCTGTTAACGCCCGCCTTTCGGCATTTTTGGTACCGATTTCGGCAACCAGACGAGCCGCCAACGCAACTGTATCAATCGTATGGGAAAGGTCTTGCGAAACAAAACGTAGAAGCTCGCCAAGCTCTGCGGGATCAGGAGTTCTTTGGCGCAAAAGTTGTGTACAAACATTTTGCGCCATTCCCTCAAAGCATTCGAATACTCTTTCCGCTTCACGCGAAAACGCTCCACCCATAATTTTTACGAGCGCGGGATCGGAGCCGTTGAGAAGGTATGTTTCAGAGTTTCGCAGCTTGCTCCAGACTGCAGACATGTCCCGGATTATTTGCCTAATCGCGCGCGCATCCGTTAGCTCACTGCGCGGCAGGGCGCTTGCAGCGACGCTCAGCATTACGAATTTGTGACTGAGCAAATGAAGGCTTTGCGTCTCCAGCACCAGAAGCGTCAACTGAGATTCCGTCGAATCTCCACTTGTCAAGGCTTCTGGCAATCCGTCATGCAGCATGTGTTGACGCACCTTCGAGCATGACAACGCAAACGGCCTTAAGAGCAGCCTCCCATGCCTGTCTATGGTCTTCAGTCCATGTGTCCTGCATGAGGACCGCAATCGTCTCGATCAAAACGTTCGTTACAACGACATAGTGCTCTGGCTTGGCTCCGTAGCCGACATGCCGGGCTCCAAGCGCTTTCAATGCATCCTGGATCTCGACCAAATCGTCGGCACTCTCGACAACCATAACGATGGATTGCCAGAGTTTTTCGCTCTGCTCGAACATATCTTCAGGAAACAGCGTTCTGACTTCGGGAGCGGTTTTGAACAAATTGGCGTAAAACGTATTCGTTGCTGCGATGTTCAGCTCAGCAAGCTGCCCAGCGGAGTCTCGTATCAAGTCGATTTGTTCTTCGGTAAGCATGTCTTGACCTACGTGGTTAGATAGTACCGGTCAGATTTTATGGTAAAATTCTTAAGAAGTGGTGCGACGCCCAGCGTGTCCACATTGATCAAGCGGGACCTTCGCCCGGTTTTCAGTGAAGGCGGTAATGCGCGAGCCGCATCAACGGCGGCATTTGCTTTTCGAAGAATGGAACAATCTCCGCCATCTGCGTTCCACATCGCTTATGACCGCGGCAGCCGAGGCCGGAAATAGCGATGCGCGCCGAAGGGCCTGCGGCTCTTTCCTGCAACGCCCGCATCTGTTCGCATGACAAATCGGATGGCTGCGATAGACTGGCTGAAAGCAAAAAGGGGGCGAACCGTGACGCCATCAGGCATTTTGGAAACCATTCTGTACGCTGAGGACCTGAACGCCGCAACGCGCTTTTACGGCGCGTTACTCGGGCTGGATCAGATCTCGCGTGAAGACGAGCGGCATGTCTTCTTCCGATGCGGCCATCAGATGCTGCTGATTTTCAATCCCCGGCAGACAGAGGAAAGCACAGGTGGAAAACTGCCGGTTCCAACGCATGGCGCT
>JAHQVI010000074.1 GCA_019634405.1 Hyphomicrobiales bacterium | reverse complement strand
CAAAGCCTCCATCAATTCAGATGGAAACCTATGAATCACCGATAAACGAATTTGGGAATCCCAAAACGACTCTGTTTCACGTCAAAACGCTCTAGCTCACTGAAAAATTTAAGACTTATAGATTCTTATGTATTTTTATTAAATTTTATTGAATATGTTAAGTTAGCTGGAAGTAGAAACGGCTTGTGAAATTCTGGTGGCAAGATCATCCGCATTGATTCCGTATGGGAAATGCTGAATGTATTCGCCGTTGCGATCCATAAGGTAAATAAATGTGGAATGATCCATCAGGTAGTACTCATTATCCGCATTGTCCGTTTCCGTCCTGGCATAGAAAACGCGATAGGCTTCCGCCGCTTTTTTGATCTGCTCCTCCGTTCCGGTGAGCCCGACCATACGCGGATGGAAATTAGACACATATTCCCGCATCAGCTCGACCGTATCGCGCGTTGGATCTATGGTCACGAAGACCGGGACGACATCGTTCTGCGTTTCACCCATCTTCTCCATGGCGTCGGTCATGAGCTGCAACTCGGCGGGGCAGATATCGGGGCAGAACGTATAGCCAAATGACACAAGCATATATTTGCCGTGGAAATCCTTATCGGTGACGGTTTCGCCTGTGTGGTTGGTCAGGGTGAATTCCCCGCCGATCAGCGCTTTTCCACTCTGTATGCCCTGTTGTCCCGCCATATCATGACGCAGATACAAGGCGACGCCCATACCGATCGAGAAAGCGATTACAATGATGAAGGTTATGCGTGCGAGCACAGGATTTCTCCCCGGATCTGTTGCGTGCAATGATCATTCGCCGAGTTGCATCAATGTACCCTTGATACGCGCAACCTTTAGGAAATGGCGAAAGATCAGGTATGCGCCACTAAAGTATATGACGTTT
Source organism: Hyphomicrobiales bacterium (assembly GCA_019634405.1). Classification (GTDB taxonomy): domain Bacteria; phylum Pseudomonadota; class Alphaproteobacteria; order Rhizobiales; family Rhodomicrobiaceae; genus JAHQVI01. The sequence goes on along the minus strand of JAHQVI010000074.1, from coordinate 4,655 downwards.
AGCGCGAATGCCTTAACCATTAAAATGGGCTCAAATGTCTCATCCAACATCAGGGCCCGCAGTCCCTCGAAAACGTGGGTGGAGGGTAGGGCGGCGGATATTGGTTGCAGCCACGCGGGCAATGTCGACAGCGGATAGTAGACGCAGGAAAACGGCAGGATGGAGAATATCGCCAGCCACACAACGGATTCCGCACCCAATCCGTAGCGTACGACAAGTCCGTTCGCTGTCAGGCCGATGGCCCATGCAAAGAAAACCAGATTGGCAAAGAATGCAGCGATGGGCAGGCCGAGGCTGAACAGGTTGAATCCGAAAAATATGTAAGCGAGGAAGATTGCGGGAAGAACGCCGATCAGCAAACGGATCAGGCTGATCACCATTAGCGAGCCGACATATTCGGCCGGGCGCAGCGGGCTCATCAGGATATTACCAAGGTTGCGGGACCAGAGCTCTTCCAGAAATGACAGTGAAAAACCCAACTGGCCGCGCACCAATACGTCCCACAGCAGAACCGATCCGATCAACAGGCCGGCCGCATTGGCGAAAAGCGACGTGCTTCCTGCAAGATGGGTTTGCAGGAATCCCCACATCAGCATCTGAACAAGAGGCCAATAGGCAAGCTCCAGCATGCGCGGAGCCGAGCCAAGCACCAGAATGGCGTAGCGGCGCACCATTGTGCTGACGCGTCTTCGGGACGCGCGCGCGCCTTTTTCGTCAATAGCAATCTGGGAAAACATGGTCCTGCCCCTCTGGCCCAGGCTTCTATTCTATGCGACCGCTTCGGGCGTCGCGCCTTGTCTGCGTCCACGGACAATATCGAGGAACACATCCTCAAGATTGCTCCGCGCGTAGCGGTTCATCAATGCGGCGGGCGTTCCGTCCTCGACGACTTCGCCACGATTCATCATCAATACCCGGTCGGCAAGCCGTTCGACCTCAGCCATATTGTGCGACGCAAGCAGGATCGTCGCGCCATGCGCGCGTCTGTAGTCCTCAAGCTTGGTGCGCACCCAATCCGCTGTGTCTGGATCAAGCGAGGCTGTTGGCTCGTCGAGCAGCAGAAGTTCTGGCGCGTTGATGAGCGCTTTTGCAAGCGACGCCCGCGTCTTTTGTCCGGCCGAAAGCTGGCCGGCGGGGCGTTCGATAAATTCGGATAGTCTGAATTCACGCGAAAGTTCTTCTATGCGGGTATTGATATCCCTGACGCCATAAAGATTGGCGAAGGTTTGCAGGTTCTGCCTCACGGTGAGGCGCATCGGGATATTGATATACGGGCTCTGGAAATTCATGCGGTGAAGTACATCATAGCGGTTGCGGATCATGTCCGTGCCAAAGATGTGCACATCCCCCGAAGTCGGCAGGACAAGTCCAAGCAGCATGGCTATTGTCGTTGTCTTGCCAGCGCCATTGCCGCCAAGAAGCGCAGTAATCGAGCCGCTTTCCACGCTGAAGTTCAGACCGTTCACAGCAACCACATTGTCATAATGCTTGACGAGATCTTTCACCATTATCGTCGCCATGCTTTTGATCCTCCGGCTGTTAATTGTGATTGAACGATTCGGGGCGGCGATTTTGACGCGAGATTGCATCTGGCAAGTAGGAGTTGAAATAATTAAGGTGATGCCAATGAAATGGGCATTCTCTTCTGATATTTAAGCACTGGCTGCAATCTTGTTGAAAACGATCAGAACCAACCCGCTACTCAACGACCGTATAGAGGTAACCGAAAGCCGGTTGCGTCTGCAAACGCTGATACGTTTGCGGTGGGTCGCTGTGTTCGGACAAATCGCGGCTGTGCTGTTCGTATATCTCGGTCTCGGCTTCAACCTGCCATTGCTCGAATGCGTCACGGCCATCGGGATAGCGGCGCTGTTCAATCTGGCCTTGCAGATCTACTTCCCGCCGAGCAAGCGTCTGTTGAGCATTCCGGCGATGGTGATGCTTGCATTTGATCTTCTGCAGCTTTCGATCTTGCTGTATCTGACCGGTGGACTGCAGAACCCGTTTTCACTGCTGCTTGTGGTGCCTGTCGCTGTATCCGCGTCGACGCAGCCTATCCGCATCACGATCGCGGTCGGTACGCTGGCTGTTTTGTGCGCATCGGTGTTGCTTGCTTTTCATATGCCGCTGCCATGGCTGTCTGCGGATCTGCAAGAACTCCCGTTGCTCTATAAAACCGGCATATGGACCGCGCTAGTGTGTTGTATCATCTTCATGGGGACCTACGCCACACGGACCGCGCAAGAAAATCGGAAGATGTCAGACGCGCTTGCCGCGACCGAGCTGGTTCTGGCCCGTGAGCAGAAACTGTCCGCTTTGGATGGTCTTGCCGCTGCCGCCGCCCATGAACTCGGTACGCCGCTTTCGACGATTGCACTTGTTGCGACCGAGCTTGAGCGCGATGTGCCCAAGGACAGCCCGCTCTATGAAGATGTTCAGCTTTTGCGCAGCCAGGCGGCCCGGTGCAGGGAGATTCTCGGGTCGCTTACAGCCAATACCGAAGAGCAGGACGCCATGTATTCGCAGATGTCGATCGGCCATCTGATCGAGGAAGTTATCGAGCCATATCGTATATTCGACAAGACGATCGAAGTTGTTCTGTTTCCGGTGCAGTCCAAAAATGGCAAGAGTGCTACCGAGCCAGTTATTTCCCGCAATGCTGGACTAATGTATGCGCTAACGAACCTTGTCGAAAATGCAATTGATTACGCCCGGTCTAAGGTGGTTATTACGGGACGTTGGGCAAATGACAGTATCAAGATTGCCATAACCGATGATGGACCTGGTATCGCGCCTCAAATTATCCGTCATCTTGGTGAACCTTACGTAACCACAAGACCCCGCTTGGCTGAGAAAGAGTTTGATGGTGAGTCCGAAGGCATGGGCCTTGGTTTCTTCATAGCCAAAACCTTGCTGGAACGTGTCGGCGGAAATCTGACGCTGAAGAACAAGACCCCACCCGCCACGGGAGCTATCATCGAGATCAACCTTCGACGAGACAGACTTGAACGAGCTACACCCTATACGCTGCCAATACAATAAGTCTAAGTTAAAAACTTTATCTTATGGTGGGTAGTGCTTATATGCGGTGCAATAATAAGGAGACATAATGTGCCAGACGCGATGACTGAGGCGGTCCTGCCGCCGAACAACACGCTTCTTATTGTCGACGATGACAAGCCTTTCGCCAGCCGTCTGAGCCGGGCTATGCAGGCCAGAGGGTTCGACGTTACCGTCTCGGAGACGGTGCACGATGGTTTAGCTGCCATTCGCAGCGCGCCGCCGGCATTTGCTGTTGTCGACATGCGCCTTGAAGATGGAAACGGCCTTGACGCCGTGGCGGTTTTGAAATCGATCAAACCGGAAGCGCGCGTTATCGTTTTGACGGGCTACGGAAATATAGCGACCGCTGTTACGGCCGTGAAATTCGGCGCGCTTGACTATCTCGCAAAGCCTGCCGATGCGGATGACATTTGCGCCGCTCTGCTTGCTTCGCCGGGCGGGAAAGCCGATCCACCGGAAAATCCGATGTCGGCTGATCGGGTTCGCTGGGAGCACATCCAGCGCGTCTACGAATTATGCGACCGGAATGTTTCCGAGACGGCGAGGCGGCTCAACATGCATCGCCGGACCTTGCAACGTATTCTCGCCAAGCGCGCGCCGAAATAATCTTCCCTCGCATTTCCAATCGTCGGTCCGTGCGTGTGGCGCAGCACGCCTGCGTCCTGTAGTGTTTGTCCAACGACAAACTCGGGAGGTATGCGCATGTCACCGGACGTAATCATTTCGCAGAATGAAGGCGTTCTTGAACTTCGCCTTGACCGGCCCTTCAAAAAGAACGCCGTGACGATTGCGATGTATGCGGCCATGGCGGATGCGCTGCAGGCAGCCGAGCACGACGATGCCGTGCGCGCCATCGTGTTCACCGCCGATGGCGACATGTTCACCTCCGGCAACGATCTGGCCGATTTCGCGCAAGCCGCCAGCAGCGGTTCGATGGCGGCTCTGGCTGATATCGTGCGCTTTCTTCACGTCCTTGCCGGGATGGAAAAGCCTGTTGTGGCGGCGGTCGGAGGGGATGGCGTCGGCATCGGCGCAACGCTCCTTCTGCATAGCGACATCGTCATTATTGCCGAAAACGCCAAGCTGGTCACGCCGTTTACGGGTCTCGGTCTGACGCCTGAGGGCTGTTCCTCGCTCCTGCTGCCGAAGCTGATTGGCGACAAGCGGGCTTTCATGATGCTCGCACTAGGTGAGCCGCTGGGCGCGAAAGATGCGGTTGATTTCGGTTTTGCGACAAAATTGACGAGTGCCGACCAGGTCGATGCCGAAGCGAGGGACGCCGCGCGCCGGTGCGCGAAAGTGCCGCCCGAAGCGATGCATATCACCAAACGCCTGCTGCGTGACAAGGAAGCCATACGCAAGGCGATCGATACCGAGCTGCACTATTTCCAGCAGCGGCTGGCGTCTCCGGAGGCGCGTGCCGCCTTTGCTGCGTTTTTCTCACGCTAGAACGTTTTGACGTCATACCGGGTCATATCCGGCGGCATTAAAGTAGTTTTGGCATTCGGTTGGTTTGATCTGGTCAATCGCGTTTCCGATTGTTTGCGATAGGCCTTCAATTGTTCGACATGCGGCCGCCTTCAGGATGGCTT
>JAHQVI010000073.1 GCA_019634405.1 Hyphomicrobiales bacterium | reverse complement strand
GTGACCGAGTTTCTTGAGACATATCCGGGCATATGCCTCAAGCTGTTCCTGAACGACTCGGTTATCGATCTTGTTGAGCAGGGCCTTGATTTGGCAATCCGAATTGGCGAACTGGCTCCATCAACACTCAAGGCCCGCAAGCTGGCTGAAAGTCCTAGATTGCTGGTGGCGGCACCGCGATATCTTGAACGCGAGGGCGTTCCGGAAGAGCTGGATGATCTGAAAAGCCATAATTGTCTGGCGCGCGACGACATGCGGACTTGGACGCTTGCAGATCCCTCTGGCGTTTTGCATGAAATAAAGATATCGGGTAATTTCTCAAGCACAAGCGCTGAAGCCATTACGGAAGCCGCCTCGTCCGGTCTTGGTATTGCGCGCAAATGTGGCTGGGAAATCTCCAACCATCTGGCGGAGGGAACTTTGGTTGCCGTGCTGGACCGTTTTACCGTCGCGCCTTTCTGGAATGTCTTCGCTGTTCGCTCGCCATCCCACTTTCCATCGAGCCGCGTTCGCGCCTTCACAGAATTCCTGGAAGCAAAATTCAAGGCAACGCCGACCTTGCGAGCCAAGCGCTTCAACGAATGTCCGGCGTCATTTTCGCGCAATCATCATGACGGTGACACGAGATGAGGTGGTCGTTGACCATGCCGGCGGATTGCATCATCGCATAAATCGTGGTCGGCCCGACGAAACTGAAGCCGCGCGCTTTCAACTCCTTCGAAATTGCCTTGCTGACATCGGTTGACGCCGGAATGTCCTTGAGCGATCTGAATCTGTTCTGGACAGGAACGCCATCAACGAAATCCCAGAGCAGGGCGGCAAGGCTCTGTTTCTCCGACAGGTCCAGATAGGCTTTGGCATTCTGCACTGCGGCGTCCAGCTTCAGGCGATTGCGGATAATGCCGGGGTCGGCGAGCAGCGCGTCCTTCTTCGTCTGGGTATAGCGCACGATCTTTTGCGCCTCGAAACCATCGAACACCTTGCGGAAATGGTCGCGTTTGCGCAGGATCGTGATCCATGACAGCCCCGCCTGAAAGCCTTCAAGGATGATTTTCTCGAACAGCTTCTGGCTGTCCCCATTGGGCACGCCCCATTCCTGATCGTGATAGTCGATATAGATCTGATCGGACGTGACCCAGCCGCAGCGGGGAAGGTCAAGATCGCTCATGGCGCGCCATCCTTGCCGGCCAGCCATGGCGGCGTTTTGACGGCGACATTCACGCTTTCGGCGCGGATCGGCTTCCCATCGGCCTGCGCCCGTTCGATCCGGTCGAGTCTGACGATCGCGATCCCGCGCGCTCCGTCGACTGACCCAAGATGTCCTGCAGGACTGTCCCCTGCATGGATCTCCGCTCCGCTCTCTGGCAATTGATCATCCGCCTCGATGATCACCACGCCGCTTTTTGCCGTTCCCTTGTGATGCATACGTGAGACGACCTCCTGCCCGATATAGCAACCCTTTCGGTAATCGACGCCGTTCAGCGCATCGAAACAGGCATCATGCGGAAAGGCGTCGCCAAAAGCGAAATCGCGCCCACCTTCGGGTATGCCAAATGCGATGCGGCGCTGATGATAGGCAGACGCGGCGTTTTCATCATCCGCCCCTGGCTGCGTCGCCCAGAACGAGGCAGGCGCAACAAACCTTTGGCCGAGCGGGGCAAAACGGGGATCATCATAGGCTTCGAGGCCCTCGGTTGCCGGCAAGGCCGCCGCCTCTGCCCAGATTGCGCCAACGGCCAGCTCGTCGCTGCGGTCGGTCACGGTAATGTTCGCCCGCAATTTGTACAGTGTCAGTTTTTTTACAAAATCGGCGGTAACCTCCTTCGCGCAATCAAGCAGAAATCTGTCTTCGCTGCGCCGATAGACAAGGAAATCGAACAGGATCTTGCCTTTGGGCGACAGCAGAGCGGCATAGGCCGCCGCGCGTGTCTTCAGCTGCTCAATATTGTTTGTCAGCAGATTATGAAGAAAGCTGGCGCTGTCCGGGCCTGCGACTTCGACAATCCCGCGGTCGTTCAAACGGGCGATGGTGCTGTTACCGTGCGTCATGCTGGCTCACTGAGTGCTTCAATATGGCCGCGCTTTTACGTCATTTATTGAGTTGGTCAAAACGCGCCTTGTAAACGGTCATGTTGTCAGGCCAAGAGATAATGCAAGCGCACAGATTCTACCACCTACGAAAATGCATTGTATGAAAAGGAGCCCGCCCATGTCCCAAAGTTTCGATCTGCTGATCCGGGGGGGAACCATCGTCAATCATGACGGGATTTTTAAGGGCGATATCGCCATTCGCAATGGCCGGATCGCAGGCGTTGGAGCGATTGGCGATGCGCCTTGTGCGGAGATCTTCGATGCGCGCGGGCTGCATGTCTTTCCCGGCGTGATCGACAGCCATGTGCATTTCCGTGAGCCGGGCGGCGAGGCGAAGGAGGATCTGGAAAGCGGCAGCCGCGCAGCGGTCATGGGCGGGGTCACCGCAGTTTTCGAGATGCCGAACACCAACCCGATGACGGTCACCAGGGAGGCAATGGCCGACAAGGTCGCCCGTGCGAGGGACCGCATGTTTTGCGACTTCGCCTTCTTTCCCGGCGCGACGAAGGATAATATCGATCAGCTTCCCAAGCTTGAACAGATGCCGGGCGCCGCTGGCGTAAAGGTGTTTATGGGCTCCTCAACCGGCAATCTGCTGGTTGACGATCCCGATCTTTTGCGTGAATTGCTCATAAAGGTCCGCCGCCGCGTGTCGTTTCATTGTGAGGACGAGGCGCGGCTCAATGCGCGCAAGAGCCTGCAGGTCAATGGCGATCCGGCCTCGCATTCGGTCTGGCGCGATGCCGAGGCTGCGATCATGGCGACGCGAAGCCTATTGGAACTGGCGCGCAAAACCGGTGCGCGGGTGCATATTCTGCATGTGTCGACAGGCGCGGAGATGGCGCTGATTGCCGACAACCGGGATCATGCTACAGCCGAAGTTACGCCGCATCACCTGCTGCTGCCTGCCGCAGCCAGCTATGAAAAGCTTGGAACGCGCGCGCAGATGAACCCGCCGCTTCGGGAGCAGGAGGAGGTCAACAAGCTTTGGCAAGCGCTGGCGCAGGGCATTGTTGATACTGTTGGCTCCGACCATGCGCCGCATCTTCTGGCGGACAAGGCGACGCCCTATCCATCTTCGCCTTCCGGCATGCCGGGCGTTCAAACCCTCGTTCCTATGCTGCTCAATGCGGTCAGCCAGGGGCGTCTCAGCCTTGCGCGCTTCGTTGATCTGACCAGCCAGGGCCCGGCGCGTGTGCACGGTATCGCTGCAAAGGGACGCATCGCGGGCGGTTTCGACGCCGATCTGACGATCGCCGACCTGTCGGAACAGCGGGAAATCACCGATGGCTGGATTGCGAGCCGCTGTGGCTGGACGCCTTATGCCGGCGAAACTGTTACTGGCTGGCCCAAGGCAACCATCATTCGTGGGCGGATCGTCATGCGGGATGACGAAATTCAGGGAGCCGCCGACGGCAAGCCGGTTCGTTTCCTTGAAACGCTGCCGGCAGCGTCCTTGTAACAGGCTGCTCGTTTACATGTCCTCATCGAGGAAAAAGTGCCATGTGCCGTCATGGGCGATGCCGATGCGGTAATAGTTGTAGACATTGGCCGCTTGCATAGCCTTTAAGCGGTCTGGTGGAACAATGGTTAGTAGCTCAACCTTTTGCGCGGGCGTCAGCTCCGCAATCGGCATCTTGGCGAAGTATGGCCAGACGAACATCTCGTCGCCCGTATTCGGGGCTTCGCGAACAAATCCGGCGCGGAACAACTTTACGATGATGGCGAGGATTTCGCGCCCTTCGCCGTCGCCGGAGATCGTCTTCCAGTGCTGGATCGGATCGGGTGTTTTTTCGGTCGAAATGATCGGCGGGATCTCGTTCATCTCGACTGGCATGCGCATTGCTTCGATTTCACCAGTCATCGCGGCAACGATCATTGCACGACGCATGCGCTGCACCGAATCCGGCAGGATATCGGGATCACGGAGTATTATGGCACTCTGTGCAGGGGGTGTTGCCTTGCCATCGGCCATTTTCTCTGCTTTTACCGGCGCTGTATGCAAGATCAATGCATAGACAAGCGTAAAAGCCGCCGCTAGGAATAGCGTCAGGTCGTGAACCGGTCGAATCATCGCGTTACGACGGATAGGCGGGTACATGCGGCTTGCCTCCCCGGGGGCAAAATATTTACCAAGATCAGGCAGACTTCGAATTCTGCCGTGGAACGGATTGGTCGATCATTGAGCCAACCTTATGACAGGATCCGCTAATAGTGTCGCCTACTGAGGTTGTAGCAGCCAGTACACAGCTCATCGTTAGCGGCCTTATCATTGGCGTGATCATTTCAGCGCCAGTGGGGCCGGTCAATATCGTATGCATTCAGCGAACGCTGGAACGCGGCTTCTGGGGCGGGCTTGCCGCGGGGCTGGGCGCGGTGCTTGCGGATGGCGTTATTGCGGCTGGCGCCGCCTTTGGCCTGACGGCGATTTCCGGCATTATGTCCGATAACCAGCAGGTCATACAGCTTGTTGGCGGCCTGATCATTGTTGGATTCGGCGTGAAGCTCTATTTCGCCAAACCCAAGCTCACGCAGCAGAAGCAGACCAGCTGGGCGCAATTGCGCAGGATTGTCGACTGGGTTCCTGAAAAGCTGAGGCCGGCCTTGCGCTTTCAGGTCTGGCGTGTCCTGCCTCACGCCAGCGTCATTCCACAGACCTTCTTTCTGACGATTACCAATCCGGGCGCCATTTTAGGATTATTTGCGATTATCGGCGGTATCGGATCCGTTATTGGCGGCATAAAGAGTTATGTCGAGGCGCTGATCCTCGTGTTCTCGATCATGTTTGGCAGTATGTTATGGTGGGCGATACTGTCCCGCATCATTGAGACCGTGCGGGACAAGATCAACGAAAACCGGCTCAAGGTTATCAACCAGATTGCAGGCGTGGCGATGCTTGTTTTCGGTGGTGTGCTTTTTTTGCAACTTGCCCTTGGGGCTTTCAGCCATGCTGCGGATGCGCCAAACGAGCAGCCAAGGATTTTGCCTGGCTTCATCGAGAAGCAGCTCGGCCTATTGCGTGACCCTGTATAGTGTAAATTCTCCATTTTGAATGCGTCGTGCGAGACCATCGGTCATTCTCGCCACGGCATCCTCACCATAATTTGTGACGAGGTCCGAGAGGGCGGCGAAAAATGCGGCATTTGCCAATAGTTCGGGCTCGATGCCATCAAACACAGCTTCCTCCCACGCTTCCATAATGTAGCGCAGCGCTGCCTGTTTTCTTTCGTCAGCTGATTGGCTGGTTTCAAAGCCGGGCTCAGAAATCCTGATGCGGTTCACCCTCGAAATCTCCAAAAAAATAATTCGAACTGCCCCGCCGCCCGTCTCATATCACACAGTTGGCTGAAGCGAAGGCAACTTTGATTTTTTACTTAATTGACGCGGTGTTAAGCTTAATGCGTTAACGATTATTGTCGACGAGCGTGTCTGCGAGCCTGGCACCCTGGACCATGAAGCGGTTGATCGCCTGCCGCGCCGGCCGTGTGCACGTCCGATAGGTCTGGGCATAGCCTCGATAGCCCTTATTGAAGCTATCGATGAGCCGCGCACGCCGCAGAGCGCTGGTTCCCTCCGAGCCTACAAGTTGGCGCATCTGTTGACGCCAGGCTTGCCCCTCATCTGCGCCGCAAAGCTCGCGTAGATAATGGACCGCCCCGAGAATCTCCGAGAGCTGGAAAAGCTGAGCGTCGTAAGCTTTTGCATTCGGATCCCGAAAATTCGCCGAAGGTGAGCGCACCTGGCCGAGTGCGGAGCCTGAATCGAAGGCGGCAGCACATACAGTCAATACGCAAGCTAAGGTCATCAATGGTTTCAAGTTCATAGCGCCATTCTATACTTAGGGTTGCATGTGGCCGTCAAATGCAATTCATTCTTTTGATCAGGAATTGCAGCTTTTCCCCAAGAAGTATAAATACTTACCATGGTAATTACTTACAAGCTGCGATGCTGACGCATATCACCATGCGCCGATCTCAAGTTCAGCATCATGTCGATTACATGAAGCTAGAGCATCGGGCCGAAAAACGGGAACAGGTTTTTGCTCCGATGCTTAACCAAAGAGATCGCGCGCTGCAGGTGATTCCGGTTGAAGGTCCGGCGCTCCGGCGCCTGGCGGCAACCTCAAACCTACAGGGCGCTCCGACGTCGCATATGTCACTGCGCCTGTCTGTCGCGTGAACGAACGACCTGTAACCGGAATGGCAGGCATTTTGACATTGAGCCATCCGCGCTTATTTTTAGAGAATGACGGCGGAGGGACATGCCCCGGCTGGGGAACAAATGAATTCACCTGAACCTCAGAGCAAAGCTGCAAATGCTGAAGACACTCACGGAATTTTTCAATACCATAAACAATGACGATCGCACGGAATTGGATGGCGATCATGTCAGGACCGCAACAGCGGTTCTTCTTTTTCACGCCATCGCCATCGACGGTGTGGCCGACGACACGGAGCGTGCGCGCATTCATGCATTGCTGCGCGATCATTTTGATCTCGGCGACGCAGAAGTGGCCAAACTCTTGCATGATGCAGAAGAGCGGGAGAAGAACGCCGTTGACCTGTACCGATTCACATCGGTCTTACGCGACAGGCTTTCGCTTGATGAAAAGCGTGAGGTTATCTCGATGATGTGGCGGCTCGCCTATGCGGATGGAGAACTGGCCGCGCTTGAGGATAATCTGATCTGGCGGACGGCCGAGCTGCTGGCCGTGCCGGCGCGCGACAGGATGGAGCTGAAAAAACTGGTGCTGAACGAGATGGGGCAGGGCTCGTAGATGACCGAATGGTTGCGCAGGCTTGAGACGGCGTGGATGCGCCGGAACGCGCCCCGTCCAGCTATGCGGGTGACGAATGGCGAAGGCCTCAAGCCGGTCTGCGTGATCACGGGCGCCAGCGAAGGCATCGGGCGTGAGCTTGCCAATGAATTCGCCGCCAGAGGTCATTGCCTCTTGCTGGTTGCGCGCAATGAGGCTGCGCTCGATACGGCTGCAAATGAGTTGGCGCGGGACCATCACGTGACCGCCCATGTGTTGGCGGCTGATCTGACCGAGCCTGATTACCTTGAGAAAATTCAGGGCGTCGTGAACCGCGAAGGTCTTTACGTCGACATATTGGTGAACAATGCCGCTTTCGGTCTTGGCGGCCCGTTTACAGAGCAGGAGCCGAAGCGCATCGAGGATTTGTGCCGGTTGAATGTCGAGACATTGACCATGTTGACGCGGCGTTTTCTGCCCGAGATGGTCGAACGCGCCCGCGGGGGGGTGCTCAATGTGGCGTCACTTGGTGGAATTTTGCCCGGTCCGTATCAGGCGGCCTATTATGCGTCCAAAGCCTATGTCATTTCGCTGACGGAAGCGCTGGCTCATGAAAATGCAGGGCGCGGCGTGCGGATCTGCGCTGCGGCTCCGGGGCCCGTAGGCACACGGTTTCACGAGAAGATGGGCGTGGCGGGCGCGTTCTATCTGAAGCTGCTGCTGCCTATGTCTCCGGCAAGGGCTGCGCGGATCATCCATAGTGGCTTTGCGGGCCGGCGTACGATTATCGTTCCCGGGCTGCTGGCGTCGCTGAATGCATTCTGGGCGCGCATTGTTCCCCATGCCGTCTTGACTCCGCTTATCGGCTGGATTTTGAAACAGCGTTATTAAGAAGCAGGAAAATCAAAGAGTTGCCGAACATGAATGCACCGTTCGTCTGCCTGGGAACTGCAAAAGCGATCAGAGTGGATCTCGACGCACCGCGCAAGGTGCTGCTGGTTTTTCACCGCGAGGAATCGCAGTATGGCGCAGTTGGCCAGTGGCTCTTGAACAATGGTTTCGAGCTGGATATCCGCTTGCCGCGCTTTGGAGACGCATTGCCGGAGACGATGGAGGAACATGCCGGCGCGATCATTTTCGGCGGACCGATGAGCGCCAACGATCCCGATGATTTCATCCGGTCCGAGATCGATTGGATTTCGGTGCCGCTCCGGGAAAACAAACCCTATTTCGGTATCTGCCTTGGCGGTCAGATGCTGGCGAAGCAACTTGGCGCGAGCGTTGCTCCGCATCCGGATGACCTCATTGAGGTTGGCTATTACCAGATCCGGCCGGCTGCCGAAGACGATGCGATAACTATGCCGCGCACCGTGTATCAGTGGCATACGGAAGGTTTCGAGCTCGCCTCCGGCGCAAAACTCCTGGCGGTTGGCGAGAATTTCAGAAACCAGGCGTTTCGCTATGGCGGGGCGGCTTACGGCGTGCAGTTCCATCCTGAAATGACGCTTGCGATGATCCACCGATGGACGACAAGAGCGGCGCATCGTTTCGGCGCGCCGGGCGCACGCCCGAGGCATGAGCACATTATGGCGCATACGTCGCATGGGCCCGGACTGCGCCGTTGGCTCGACGGGTTCATGAAGAGCTGGCTGGCTTCGGCGGCGGTAAGTTAGGGCAACGGACAGGTGCCGAGCGCTGGCGCGGTCAGATCGCTTCGAGACCGCGGGCAAGAACCTTGCGCATGACGCTGGGCAGCGCCTCGTCTTTCAGTGCCGATTGCGGATACCATTTGCAGCGTGGCGGCGTGTCCGGCTGCGTCAGGCCGGTGGCGAGATAGACGTTCAGCTCCAGATGAAAATGTGTGAAGGTGTGGCCGACCGTTGCCGGAATGCTGTGCCATCGGGCGGGAAGCGGGGCATGGTCGGTACTGTCGCCATTCATGCGCCGTTCGCTCCATTCCGTAGACGGAACTTCCAGCATGCCGCCGAGAAGCCCCTTGGGCGGGCGGCGGCGCAGCAACACCGAGCCATCCTCGCGGATGGCTAAAAAGACAGCGCCGTAGCGCGTTGGGCGTTCCTTTTTCGGAGCCTTAACCGGGAGCGCCGCAGCGATGCCCCTGGTGCGGCCTTCACAATGATCTGCAAGCGGACAGAGCAGGCAGGACGGTGTGCGCGGTGCGCACAGGCCGGCACCGAGATCCATCATGGCCTGGGTAAAATCGCCAGGGCGGTCCTGCGGCACGATCTGTTCAGCCATCGCCTTGATCCGTGTTTTCGCGCCCGGCAAAGGCGCCTCAATTGCAAAGAGGCGGGAGACGACGCGCTCGATATTGCCATCCACGGCGGCGGCCGGCCGGTTGAAGGCGATGGCGGCGATGGCCGCAGCGGTATACGGGCCGATACCGGGCAGTTTCAACAGCGCTTGCTCCGTGTCCGGAAACGCACCGCCATGCTCCTTGGCGATCATCTGCGCACAGCCATGCAGATTACGCGCACGCGAGTAATAGCCAAGCCCTGCCCAGGCTGCGAGGATATCGTCAAGACCGGCGCTGGCAAGATCGTCGACGTGTGGCCAGCGGGCGAGAAACTTCTGGTAATATGGAATGACCGCCTTGACCGTCGTCTGCTGCAGCATGATCTCCGACAGCCAGACCGCATAAGGATCGGCCAGCACGCCCGGCGGCTGCCGCCAGGGTAGGGCGCGGGCGTTCCTATCGTACCAGGCCAGCAGATTGCCAGCGAT
>JAHQVI010000072.1 GCA_019634405.1 Hyphomicrobiales bacterium | reverse complement strand
TTCTGCAGGCTCCAGCTATAAATCACCACCGCGCCTTCCGCGCCAACGACCGTAACCTCGAACGTTGCGACACCGCCCTCTTCCGTGACCGGTTTGATCTCGGCTTTGCGATGCCCGAGCAGGATCTTGTAATTTGGAGCATTCAGCATGAGCGCAAAACGTTCGAGCGGTCCGGTAACCGCCTTGTTGGAGGGATGCGCAAACTCCCAGGCCTGCCTCAGCCCCTCAATATCGTTTTTCTTGAAGCCTTCGAGTTGCAGCGCCACAACATCCTGTGGACTGAGCGATGGATCAGGCTTTTGCTGAGCATGCGCTATCGCGGTCAACGAAACGACGATCGCGAAGAAGACAATACGGAATAGCCGAGACATGATGAACTCCGATCAGGATAGCTTTTATCACAGCGTAACAGTTGAACTCGGCCAGGACACGCAAAAATGCCGCGCCGCCAGTGAAGCAGAAAATTAACGTCCCAACGAGTTGACTTAAATTGCTTGGCGAACATTACTCTGCACCAGAATTCCGAGAAAACAACGCGCTGTCTAATTCAAGGTTTTCTTGCCTGTCCTCACGATAGACTTGCTCGCGTTGAATATATCCTGCCCAATAATGGGGCAACAAGAGCGCTTCGGAACGACGATGACGCTGTTCGCTTCTGGCACGATGGAATCCTTGCGACATCTTATGATGTTGGCGGTGATGGTCGTGCTTTTTCTTCTGCTGCTGCCAATTATCATTCCGCTGGTCGCTTTCCTGCATTGGCGCAATGACGCACGCATGCGCAGGATCGCAGCCGAGATGCATTGCAAGCGCTGCGGACAACCAATGGGGCCGAAGGCACCCAAATTGGCGGATCACGCCTGGAACCGCGAAGCTGACACCATCAGGAAACAACCTTCCATACGTCAGCGCCAGCGTGTCCTGCGCTCGGTGCATGCCATCTGCCCGAATTGCGGCCTGCGCTATCGCTTCCTGGAAGATTACGGCAAGTTTGTTCCCGAAGTAAGATAATCGGCGCCCCCCCCGCATGGCAATGAAGATCGAGGCAGGAACGAAAACACGGCCGATATTATGCGCCCATTGAAGCTGCTCGCCAAGGAACGGGATGGAGATGGCCACGGCGCAAGCGAGGACGCCACCTTCCGGGCCAAATCTTTTACCAAGCAGGATGAACGTCAACAGCGGCGCGGTGCTTGTGATGATGTCCGCTGTCATCGCGCTTATATATTGCAGGCCGCCGGATAATGCCTGCAGCGTGAGGTACCCCAACCCGCCCGGCTCATGTCGCAAAAGCACCCGCCAGATTCATTTGCCATGAAAGGCGCCGGCGAGTTGCAGATATGCGAAGCGCATCAGAAGGTCATTCCGGTTGTTTTGCTAACATTCACGCGTCTTCACGAATAATCCGGAGTTGTCGGTTGTTTACAACCAAAGGGCACAATGAAGCGTCATTATATGAGACGGGTGATCGGCAACGCCATGAAAGGAGTATTGAAATGCCGAACCTTAGCCACGATGCTGAAAAGCAAATCGGTTGTCTGGAAGACCGTATCAAACAGCTGAGAGAAGAATACGAGCAAATCCAGTTCGCCAAGGTCATCGCACGCCGTGCGGGCAGCCGGTGGAACGCCAAGCGGTATCGTTTGCAGTCCCACAAGCTGATCGGAACGCTGAGCTATCTGGTCCGTCAGCGCAATCAGATCGAGCATTGAGAATACGACAATGCCCGATCCTGAACCGGTCACGACAGCGTATATTGTTTCGCAAGCTCGGCCAGCGACGTCTGCGGACGCGGGCCAATATGAGAAATAACCTCCGCTGCCGCGATGCTTCCAAGTTTGCCACAAACATTGAGCGGGTAGCCCCGCGCATAGCCGAACAAGAATCCGGCCGCATACAAATCACCTGCTCCGGTCGTGTCGACCACCGCGTTCACCGATTCCACCGCGACCTCGATCGTTTCATCTTTCGTCAAGATCAATGAGCCCTTGCTACTCTGCGTAACGGCCGCCAGCGAACAATCCTGCTTCAGCCGGGTGCAGGCTTCCTCAAGATCCTCAGTCTGATACAGAGCCAGCAATTCATGATGGTTAGCGAATAGCAGATCGACACTGCGCTTGATGATGTCGAGAAACGAGTCGCGATGGCGCTCGACGCAGAACGGATCCGACAAAGTCAGCGAAACGGTCGTGCCCTGGTCGCGCGCAATTCCCGCAGCTTCATAAAAGGCGTTCTTTGCATTCGGCCCATCAAATGCATAGCCCTCAAGATAGAGCAACTTCGACTGGCCAATCAGTTGGGCGTCGAGTTCGGCAGCGCTTAACTCCGTATTCGTACCGAGATAGGTATTCATCGTGCGCTCGCCATCCGGCGTCACGAGGACGAGACAACGCCCGGTCGGCTCGCCGTCTTCGGCAGGTTGAGAATTAAAAGTAACACCGGCCGCACGCAGATCATGCGCAAAGACTTCGCCGAACTGATCTTTCGCAACCCGGCCCATGAAAGCCGCCTTACCGCCGAATGACGTCAGGCCAACGCATGTGTTCGGCACGGTGCCGCCGCTTGATTCAACAGCAGGGCCCATAAGTCCGTAAAGACGGGTCGCTTCGGCATCATCGATCAATCTCATCGAGCCCTTGTCCAGGCCCTGTGCCGTAATGAAGTCATCATCGCAACGGGCGATAATGTCGACGATCGCGCTTCCAAGGCCAACAACGTCAAAGGGCTTATCAGTCATCATAACTCCTGACTTCCCGGCAGCTTACGCCGCCGTTTTCGGTTCATAGGGACAAAGATCGGCAATCAGACAGCGCCAGCATTCCGGCTTGCGCGCCTTGCAGACATAGCGTCCATGCAGGATCAGCCAATGATGCGCGTGCATCGCAAATTCCTGCGGGACAACGCTTTCAAGTCCCTGCTCCACTACGAGGGGCGTTTTCCCCGGCGCAAGATTAAGACGGTTGGATATGCGGAAAATATGAGTATCGACGGCCATGGTTGGCACGCCAAACGCAATGTTGAGAACGACATTCGCCGTTTTCCGGCCAACGCCGGGCAGCGCTTCGAGCGCATCGCGCGATGGCGGAACTTCTCCACCATGATCCTCGATCAACGCGCGGGACAGGGCGATCACATTCTTCGCCTTGTTGCGATAAAGCCCGATCGTCTTGATGGCTTCGCGTACATTGTCTTCGCCAAGGGCGAGCATCTTTTCCGGCGTGTCAGCCTTTGCAAACAACCCCCGAGTCGCCTTGTTCACTCCGGCATCCGTTGCCTGCGCGGACAGCACAACCGCAACCAGCAAAGTGTAGGCGTTTACATGCTCCAACTCGCCCTTCGGCTCCGGTTCAGCGTCGCGGAAACGTCCGAAAATCTCCTTGATCTTGGCCTTGCCGAGCCGGGTTTGCTCCGGCTTGGCTTTTCCCGCAGCCCGTTTCTTCCGCATCGGCCGCTCTGTCCCCGGTTCCGTAGTCAGCCCGCCAGCTCCCGCTTTTCCAAAACGGCGCCGTCATCATTGAGATGGTAAACGATGGGAACGCCGGTCGCGATATTCAGCCCAAGCACCTGCTCCTGGGTGAGTTCATCAAGTTTCATCACGATCGAGCGCAGAGAATTGCCATGGGCGGCAACGATCACATTCTTCCCGGTTTTAAGATCCGGCCAGATTTTCGCGTCATAATAGGGCAATGTACGCGCCGCAGTGTCCTTGAGGCTTTCCCCGCCCGGTGGCGGTATGTCGTAGGATCGGCGCCAGATGTGAACCTGCTCCTCGCCCCACTTCTTACGCGCATCGTCCTTGTTCAATCCGGACAGATCGCCATAGTCGCGCTCGTTCAGCGCCTGGTCGCGGATCGTGTCCAGCCCGGTCTGGTTCAGTTCTTCCAGCATCAGTTTCAGCGTATGTTGTGCGCGTGTCAGCATGCTTGTATAGGCAATATCAAATTGAATGCCTTCGTTTTTCAGAAGCTTGCCGGCATTACGGGCCTCGGAAACACCCTGTTCCGTCAGATCGGGATCACGCCATCCCGTAAACAGATTCAGCTTGTTCCACTCGCTTTCACCATGCCTTACCAATACAAGAAAATTATCCATGTTCACCTGCGTCGATGGTTACAGTCCGAGTACGTCAGTCATCGAATAAAGACCGGGCGGCTGACTGTTCGCCCAGAGGGCGGCCTGAATAGCGCCGTGCGCAAAGAGCCGCCGGTCACTGGCGCGATGCGTCAACTCTATCCGTTCGCCGGCTCCGGAAAAGATCACAGTGTGATCCCCGACAACGTCGCCGCCGCGCAATGTGGCAAATCCGATGTCGCTGGTTCGTCTGGGGCCTGTATGGCCATCACGAACGCGAACCGCATGATTTTCAAGCGCTATGCTGCGCCCTTCCGCAGCCGCAGCGCCAAGAAGCAGCGCTGTCCCCGATGGCGCATCGACCTTGTGGCGATGGTGCATTTCAAGAATTTCAATATCGAATTCCGGTCCCAGCGCCTGCGCAGCCTTTGTTACAAGCGCCGCAAGCAAATTGACGCCGAGGCTCATATTCCCGGACTTCACCACGCGGGCGTGACGCGAGGCGGCGAAAATCGCGTCCTCATCATCTTTGGACAAACCGGTTGTCCCGATCACATGTACAATGCGGGCCTGAGCCGCCAGTTCGGCATAGGCGAGAGACGCAGCCGGCGCAGTAAAATCTATAATGCCCTGAGCCTTCGTGAACAGCTCGACAGCGTCGCTATTGCTCGTTATCGAAACGCCGATCCTGCCCAAACCAGCCAATTCGCCAATATCAGCCCCAATAGCCGGGGAACCGTCTACATCAACCGCTCCCACGATTTCGCAATCAGGGTTCTCATGAATGATCTGGGCAATAGCGCGGCCCATGCGCCCTGTGGCGCCCATTATTGCGAGTTTCATAGATCCACAAATATGTTAAGAAAAATCATGCCCGTCTCATAGCAGCGATTGCGCCAGACATAAAGCATCACTGGGCAATCCCACAGCTTTCCAACCGCAGAGGAAGGAAGTCTATGACAAATTGCCGCCTTTTCGCCCTCGCTGCTTTGCTGTCACTTGCGCCCGGCGCGATTATCGATGCGGGTGCGCAGACCGCCCAGAGCCGCTACGTAAAATTCGATCTTGCCGCATGTGAAACTATTGACCGGGACGCAGAATCCGAAGCGATCATCGACATTTGCTACAGCGAGGACGATTATCAGATCTATCTGGCCGAAGGCGATCTACGCCAATTTGTCGGATACGGTCCCAATGGCATGAACCAGCGTGCGTTTTCGCAAACTCTGGCGCCATTCAACCGGATCAACAATGTGCTTGAGCTGCGCCAATATGCAGGCAACAGCCAGCCGCATGCCGCGATACTACGCTACTATACAGATTCCGGTATGGGCGATGGCTCCGCCAAAGGCGAAGTCCTGGTCGTAACCAAATTCAATGGTGAAGAAGCCTGTCACATGGCTTATATCGACGCACGCGCCAATCCCAATGCAAATGAGCTGGCGCGAAACGTCGCCGACAGAGACCATGTTTTCAGCTGCTATGACGATGATCCCGAGATCATCGGCGAGAGTGGCGTCAGCCCGATGTAAGACGATGTGTGAAACCAACTTGATGATTCGTGCGTTTGAGGTGGACGAACTGTCTCATCTCGATGACATAAGACGGCTGGCTTTTGCGCCTGTTTTCGCATCCTTTCGCCAGATCGTCGGTCCGTCGATTGCCGAAACGGCTTTTGCCGCGGCCGAGGCGGAGCAGGCTGAGCTTCTGAAGACAATTTGCGATCCCAACACTCCGGACCAGGTCTTCATTGGCGTTCGCGATGGCGTGATTGCCGGATTTGTTTCGCTGACGCTCAATCACGAAACCAAAGTCGGCGAGATCGGTTTGAACGCGGTCCGCCCCGATTGCTCCGGGCAGGGCGTCGGAACTGCGCTATACGAATTTGCGCTTCAGGAAATGAGAAAAGCGGGCATGGCCATCGCTACGGTCGGGACAGGCGGCGATGAGAGCCATACCGCGGCGCGCCGGGCCTATGAAAAGGTTGGCTTCAGAGCCGAGGCTGCAATTCCAAGCCTCTGGATGTATCGCAAACTCTGATGCATTCGCGCCGGTCATAAAAGCCCGCGGCACCCTTTGATGATCTGTTCGGCGTTGGTTTCCAGCTTCGCCAGCCAGGCGAGCATTTCGTCCTGACTCATATAGCGGCCTTCTTCAATTTCAGATTTGATCACATGATCGAAATACGACACCAGATCGTCCGCCCAACCGCCATTTACGATCAGGAAGGCCGAGGACGCGGTTTTCCACTGATCAACCAATGGACGATGCTTGGCGTCGAACGCCGCATTGCCGGATGATTGCTTGTAAAAATAGGCAGGAAGAGAAAAACGCTGATCGCTTGACGCCTTGACGACAATCTCACGCGCTGACGGGCGCGCCTTTTCGAGCAAGGGATCGATCGCAGCCATAACGCCGGCGCAGGCGTCGATCCGCTCGGCAAATACGATCGCGCGGGAAACCTCGCCACGCGTTTCCCATGATACATAAGCCTGAACAGCAGATGCGAGACCGGCTACGCCTGCAAACAGGAGGGCGATCAGTTCGACAGTCGATAAACGTTGCATAGGGCGGTTTCCAGAGGTCAGGGCGTTGCAAGCAGGAAATAGAGCGCCGGATTTACCCGAAAACCGGCGCGCACTCCTCAGTCCGATGCTCAACATCTAAACTCTGAGACGACGCAAGCATACTATCGGTTCAAAGCACGAAGAGAAAAATCTCTCCCGCCTTGCTCCACCTCAGCGTACCGAAAATATCAACCATTGCCGACGCCAAGCGTCTCAAAGACAAGACGGTAGCCGAGCGCGCCTGGATCGAAGATGATGTCCGATGGGCGGATGTTGCGGGCAAGGGCCATGCCTTCCAGCGAACGCGCCCTGCTAAGCGCGACATAGGCCTGTCCGTGAGCGAAAGTGCCGCGGCCGAAATCGATATAGACCTTATCGAGCGTCATACCCTGGCTTTTGTGGATCGTCAGCGCCCAGGCCAGCCGCACCGGAAGCTGCCGGAACGAACCAACGACTTTCTGCTCAAGCTCTTCTGTCTCCGGATCGAACTCGTAGCCGGTATTTTCCCATGTCACCGGCTCAAGCTCATGCTCCTCACCAGCGATCTCGACATAAACGGTTGACCCGTCGATGCGGGAAATGCGCGCTTGCGTCCCGTTCACCCATCGCTTGTCGGGATCGTTACGCAGCATCACGACCTTGCAGCCTTCCTTGAGCTGAAGCGCCGCATCAGTCGGAAAGGCGGATGCATCGAACTTACCTGATACGATGGCATCGAATTGAACCGCGCGTCCGCCGAGCTGGTTAAGGAAATCGATATTGGTCGAGTCCGCGGTGCGATTAATGGGAGTCAGCACCGTATAATCCTGATTGTCCGGCATTGATCGGAACGGCCTGACGCGATCGTTCAGCATTTCCATATGCTCGCGTGACGGTTCGCCCTCACGCACGCCATTGAGGGCATCAACGAAAGCGTCATCCTGCTGGCGGAAAACTTCGGTGAGCTCCATCAGGCAGATGGTTGCGTCGTGGCAGGCCGGCGCATGAAAGAAATAGATGCCGCCAAACTCGTCCTGAAAATGCCGGATGGTGTCATGATCGCGGATCACGGGCGAAAGCTGATGCAGATCGCCCATCGCGATGATCTGTACGCCGCCAAAAGGCTCGTTTGGCCTTTTGCGCGTTAGGCGCAACGCCATATCGATGCCCTGCATGAGATCGGCGCGCACCATGGAGACCTCATCGATGATCAGCGTCTCCAACCCGCGGAACATGGCGGCGCGGCGGCTTCTCTTGACGATTTCCTCAGTTATCAACTGCGGCGGGAAGCCGAAAAATGAATGGATCGTCTGACCTTGCACATTGACCGCAGCAAGGCCGGTCGGCGCGAGAACGGCCGTGTTCTGCGGCAAATTCCGTTTCAGGCAGCGCAACAGCGTTGATTTACCCGTTCCGGCACGACCTGTCACGAAAAGGCTGCCGCCGCCGGCCGCTTCGTCAATAACCGAGATGAATTCATTGGTCGGCTTGACGCCTGACGGCCAGCTAATCACCCCGCGCTCCGACATTGCCCGTTTTGCAGCCAGATTCATGATGCCC
>JAHQVI010000011.1 GCA_019634405.1 Hyphomicrobiales bacterium | reverse complement strand
GTCAAAGCGCCCCTCGCGCATGCCATTGAGCAACACTTCCTCATCAGAGACAATCAGTTCGATATCGGCCTGAGGAACGCGCCTGCGATAGATCTCCACACTTTCGGAAATCTTTTTGTGGCCAATCGTTTCCCCGACGCCGACGCTGATCGGGACACGTTCAAGCCGCGTATATCGGATGGCTTCCGCCTTTGCCTGGCGAGTTTCCGTGTCGATATTTGCCAGGCGTGGCCGCACCAGCTCTCCGAGAGCGGTCAGCCGGCAACCGGCGCGATCCCTGAGAAACAGAAGCCCGCCAAGTTCCTCTTCAAGTTTCTTTATGGCTGCTGTCAGAGACGGTTGCGACACGTTCGACGCCTGTGCCGCGTGGGTGAAATTACGATGCTCGCACACAGCCAGGAAGTAACGAATTTGATTCATCTCCATCGATAAAACCCTTGCACTGAAACCAAAGCGCTCGCCGTTGACCGGACTTAGCTATAGCGCTCTATCTATTTGTCCAACCGTCGGATTTTCCCGAAAACCGGCACCCACCTTTTGGTCCGATGCTCGAATTCCATCGAGGATGAGGAGATGCGAATCCATAGTCAATATCTATCGAAATATAGACCTTCGGAATTGGAGAGCAGCAAAGATATTTGAGACAACTGCTGCACGGGAACACAAAACATCTCATGGAGGATGGCCCGGGTGAACCGAAGCCGCTGGAATTGGAGATAGATATGAAAACGGGAGTTTTTAAAGCGCTTGGACTGTCAATCCTTGCAACTATCGCGACAACGGCGCATTCGCAGGAAAACACTATGCACAACCATACAGCCAGCCATATCGATATGCGTGCTGCAGATGGACAGGCGAAAGTCTTCGAACAATTCCTGACCGATGCCGCTCAACTTGTTAAGAAAAACGAGCCGGGTACGAAGCTCTGGTTTGCATTGAAAGCGTCAGATGACGAACTTGCGATATTCGATATATTCGTAGATGAGGCTGCCAGAAGCGATCACTTTTCCGGAGCTGTTGCCGGGGCTTTGAAAAGGGACGCCGATGTTTTGGTTGAAGGAGGTTGGGCGCGCGGCGTCGTTGCAAATATCGGCAATTCCTCTGTCCTGTCGGCCAAAGCGCCAACGGACCTCTACAGCGCTACGACCGCAACTTACATAAAGCTCCAGGCAATGCCGGGACAGGGCGAAAACTTAGCTGCGTTGCTGTCGGCGGCTGGATCAATTGTTGCCGACACTGAGCCGGGCACACTGTTCTGGGCCGCCCTGCAAATCGATGAAGAGAACTTTGCGATCTTCGACATCTTTGCCGATGAGGCAGGCCGAAAAGCTCATTTTGCCGGCAAAGTGGCCAATTTACTCAAGCAAAAGTCCGATGTTCTGGTCAAAGGCGGTTGGAGCGATGGTGTCGTCAAAAACGTAAGAAACTACCAAATTCTTGCGATCAAGTAGCTGATCGTTCCTGCCAGCGCCCACCAAATTCACCGGTGGGCGCTGTGATTTTGTAAGCAGCACGACCGATTGCCCATCGCAAATTTCAGAGATGTCTCGATCAGGCCGTCTGTGTCGGGATCATCCATGAAAGGCTGAACAGCAGCAACGAGGCGGATACTGCGCAGGCAAAGGTGCGGACGGTGTTCCAAAAGACCCAACGCGGAAGATAGACGCTGGTCCAATATTCGCGGGTCGCATCCTCAGCAAGATCCATCCTGGCCAGGGCTTCATTCATCGGCACGTTGAAGAAAATCGTGACGCCAAAACAGCCGGTCAGATAGACAAGGCCTGCAAGCGCGACCAGCGCTCCGGCAGGTCCGCCAAGGTAGATCGCGCTGTAGCCCGCGATAGCCAGCGAAATGACGCCCATGCCGATGAAGAGGGTCATGAAGACCCAGCGGAATACCTCGCGGTTGATGATCTGCATGGTCTTCACTCCGCCAGTATCGCCGGTCAGCGCCAGCGATCGCATGATGAAATCGGAAAAGGCGAGAAAGACACCGCCGACCAGCGCGTAGGCGAGGATCGTGAACTGTATCAGGAAGAAGAAGAACGAGGACATTGAAAGGCTCCTTGTCGAATTGCGCGTGCCGTGGAAGGAAGTCGTCGTCCCGCCCTCGATCAGCGTTGAGGGCCAAGGGCGGCAAGGTCAGTGGCTGGCCCGTGCAATTCGCTCATCAGATTGACGCCGTTACCGGGCGAGACGCCTTAGCTTGCGTAGAAGGTGTGCGGCGCAACCAGAGTGCATGAGCCGGTCCCCGGCGCCAGCAGCCCCCGAAACGCCGGGCGTTATTTTCTGAAGTCTGTTGAGTGTCATTGGATGTCCATTCGATATGAAGATCAGCATCGGGTTACGCCGCAGCGGACCATGTGCCTGCTTTGGCGGCGGCTTCGGCAAATGTGCTGAAGTCGCGTGGCTGTCGGCCCAGCGCACGCTGCACGCCGTTGCAAAGGGTGGCGTTGCGTCCGTCGAGTGTTTCACGCGCGATCGCGGTGAACACGTCGGCTACGAAGTCTCCGCCCGTCCGCGCAATATTTGCGTGAAACTCTTCAAAGGAGATCGGGATGTGCCGTATCTCCCGTCCGGTTGCGGCGGAAAGCTCAACGGCCATGTCGGCGAATGTCATGAGCCGCGGCCCCGTCACTTCATAGATTTCTCCATTGTGCCTGTCCTCGGTCAGCCCGGCCACCACAACGTCGGCAATATCGTCAATGTCGATGATAGGCTCCTGGATCATGCCGCCCGGCATTGGCAAGACGCCTGCAAGAATGGGTGCGCGCAGATATCCTTCGCTGAAGTTCTGCGCGAACCATGCAGAGCGAACGATGGTGAAATGGACGCCGCTGGCCCGGACGATTTCTTCTCCGAGCCGGGCATGGTGTTCCCCTCTGCCCGAGAGCAGTACGAGCCGCTCGACACCAGCGTCCGAGGCCACTTTGCATAGTGCTTCGAGTTTTTCGACAGCGCCGGGAAAGGCCAGGTCAGGAAAGTAGGTGACATAGGCGGATGCGGTGCCGGCCAGCGCCGGACCCCAGCTATCGGGCGTTTCCCAATCGAATGGGATTGCCGCGTTGCGCGAGCCGTGACGAACGGGAAGGCCCATATTTTCGAGCTTGGCGGCGACGCGTGACCCCGTTTTGCCGGTAGAGCCGATGACGAGGATGGGTTTGGTTTGCATGGTTTTGCTCCTGGCTTGTCGTAATACCCAAGAGGTAAACGCTGCTGCCCGGTGCGGTATTGACAGCTCCAGCCAGTGTTTTGACCGTTATCGCCAATGGTTCGTTAGACCGGGGACTGGCCTTTGCGGTAGAGAGCTGGCGTGCGTCCAGCCCAGCGCTTAAAGGCGCGCGTGAACGAACTTTGCTCCGAGAAGCCGGTCAGAAAGGCGACCTCGGCCAGCGAATAGCGCTCGTCCCGCAGAAGCCCTTCCGCCAATTCGCGCCGTGTGGTCTCCGTAAGCGTCCGGAAACTCAGACCGTGCTCTGACAGGCGCCGGTGATAGGATCTTGCGCTCATCCCGAGACTACGTGCGATTTCGGTCATTTGGGGCAGCCCCGCGCTTAGCGCCCGCGCTATGGCGTTTTTGCTGCGGCGCTCAAGCGTGTCGTCCGCCACGATTTCGCCGAGCTCCGCCTCCAGATGGGCCAGCAGAAATTGCGTGATCCCCTCATCGCCAAGCTTGTTGGGCCGGGCTAAGGCCTCCGCCGAGATCAGCAAGGCATCAAGGTCAGAATTGAATATCACCGGACACCCGAAATACGCTTCGTGGTATTCCAGCGTCTTGGGCGGCGGGTGCTGGAGATGGACCTCAATCGGCGAGAATGTAACAGGACAGACTTCCCGGC
Source organism: Hyphomicrobiales bacterium (assembly GCA_019634405.1). Lineage (GTDB taxonomy): Bacteria > Pseudomonadota > Alphaproteobacteria > Rhizobiales > Rhodomicrobiaceae > JAHQVI01. The sequence goes on along the minus strand of JAHQVI010000011.1, from coordinate 17,032 downwards.
TGATCGAAACAGCGCTGGCCAGAGTCGCTTCGTTTGACAAGCGCATCCCCAGTCGCCGTACGCCGGAACGGTGCAGAATGAAAAATGTCCCGCGGTCAGTTGGGCGAAGCTCGTACTCCACAACACTGGTCCACAGGCGGGCATAGCGTTCGACGCGGGCAAACGACCCCATCAGCGTGGGCGCCGCCTTCCACGCCAGGCCCAGCGCCCCATATTCGTCACAACGCATCGAAGCGCCAACGCGAACCGGCAACGCGGTGAGCTCGGTCTGTTCGGCCATGCGCTCCAGCATGTCATAGTAGACTGCGTCATCGATCATGACCTTAGGGTCCCAGGGGCCGTCCGGATCAAGACCAACTGATGACAAGAGCGCGCGCTCGTCGACCTCCGCCTTCGCAGCGGCCACCATTTTTCGCGCAAAAAGCGACGTGATGACGCCCATGCCAGCTGTCCACCGGTTGATCCTTCGCGGCTATGCTGATGATGTCAAAATTCCCGCTCGGATGCAATGCTTTCAAGTCCAATTTGCGCAGCGTAGGGAATGGGTTAGCCTCTTACCTTTTGACCGATACTACAGCCTCAGACTGTCAGCCGGTCATCGAAGCGCCGGGGGACGATGCGACTGGCTCCGTAAGCATTATGCTCACGGAGCGAAAATCGAAAGCTAGAGGCCGAGAAACACCGCTATATGCTCGATAATTTCTGCATGTATTTTGGCGCGATCAGAATTTCCCGGATCGTCACAGACGGGGTCATCATGCTCATTTTCAAGGATTGTCGCCCCTTCAGGCTTGCACAGGCCGAGAAACGTATAATGGTGTGCTGGCGCAACCACTTTGTAATCAAGCTGCGGCAGGCGTTCCGTGAGGTTGCTGCCTTGCGCGCTAACATCGGCAGCTGACCACCGGTGCTCATTGCCGAGGTTGATCAGCAGTACCGGCAAGTTGAGTTTTGCAATGCTCTGGCCGGTAAAGCCATAGGTTAAACCGGGATCGACAGCGATAGCTGCATCTATCCGAGGATCGCTCATGTCGATCTCCCATGTGTTCGGGAGCGCTCTCAGATCAACACCGCCTTTGGCAAAATACAGACAGTCTTGCGCTTTACTGGCGTTTTGATCGCAATAGGCGCGATAGGCGTCACGGTTCATACGCGCGCCCACAAGATGGAGTGCCGTTGCTCCTCCGAGCGAAAAGCCAAGCGTAACGATCTGCTCCTCGTCGACATGCTGTGCAAAAGCGTTGTCTGCGAGAAGAGTCTCAAGTGCTGAAGACAGGTCCAATGTCCGCTCATGCAGGAGTGTGGAACGGCGCGGTGACGAATCGCCCGTTGTGCTTCCGGGATGATTAACAGCAAGGACCATGGCTCCGCGCCTGGCGAGTTCCGAAGAGAGCCAGGACAGAGTATCCATATTGCCGCCAGAGCCATGAGACAAGAGGATCAGAGGAAAACGGCCATTGGCAATTGCAGCGCCAACATAAGCAGGCATTCCCTTGAAGACTGCGTTATCACCGATCATCCCGCGATAAGTCGGGATCCCGGCCGGATACCAGACCGAGGCCAAGACCGGCTCAGCCCGATGACCGGCTTTTACTGTCAACCGGTCATATCCGGCAATCTGATCAGCTGCAGCAATTCCAGCCAAATTCATGAAAGCAATCATGGTGAGAAGCAATCGTTTCATTCAAGCGTCCTTTCCAATGTCACGGTGGGATAACATTGACTGGACTGCTCCATTGCCGCGTCCTGAAACCGGATTGTGGTCGTGCAGAACCGGATTTCGGACTATAGAGCGGAATGAAACTAGGTGAATCTCATGCTCGTTTTGCCGATTTCGCTTGTCACCGCGCTTGCCCTGGCGTTTGTGCTGCTGCACGTAGTCCTCCGAGGCGACAGGCCCCGATTATTCTCAGTCCTGATTGGTGCCTGTGCTTTGCAGGGTTTACTGGTGTCGCTTACCCAGCATTACGGGATCGCACTTCTGGCAGGTGCACAGCCAATTTTGGCGACACTCATTCCGCCATTGGCTTGGGTGACATTCCAGACGACCGCTGTTCGCGCCTTTGATCCTGAGCGGGATCTGCTGCATTTGATTGGCCCGGCCCTGACAATCTGTTGCGTAATCTTCGCGCCGGCTATGTTGGATCTGGTTGTGCCCGGCCTGTTCCTCTTCTACGGCATGATGATCGTCTATGCTCAGCGCGAAGGTCCTGACGCCTTGCCTCTGATGAGAATAGAAACCGGCGATCGGCCGAACCTGATCTGGAGCGGCATATCGCTCGGGCTGATCCTGTCAGCGTTTAGCGATGGATTGATTGGAATCGCTATGCTGACTGAAAATGTATGGCTCAAACCCATATTCCTCAGCCTGTTTACCTCATTGTCACTTGGATTGGTTGGCGCCCTCGTGTTGTCGCGGAGCCTTATCGGCAGTCAGGCCGTTGGCACTTCGCCTGCTCCGATTCCAGATCCGGCTGACGAACAGAATGATGCCGACATAATGACGCGATTAAACAAGTTGTTCGATGAGGAAGCGCTCTATCTGGATGCCGACTTGACGCTTCAGCGTCTTTCCCGGCGTCTGCATATTCCGGCCAAGAAGGTCTCAACCGCGATCAACCGGATCACCGGTAACAATGTTTCGCGCTATGTGAACGACTTTCGTGTCCGCCATGCCTGCGAACGACTAAAAGCCGGAGCGAGTGTGACCACCGCAATGCTGGAGAGTGGTTTTAACACCAAATCGAATTTTAATCGCGAATTCCTGCGGCTCAAAGGAGCTTCGCCAAGCGTTTGGCTGGCGGAACAAAACGGCGCAAGCGCCGGACATCAACAACTCTCTGATGTTGCCGAATAATGATTGAGCTGACGTTGGAAAGTGCGAAGAATACCGGCTGTGAGGCGAAATCGTCCTTCAACAGATCGGCCGTGTGCGAAGAAGCGCCCAATCATTTTTATTGTCGTATCCAGGCCATGAGCCCAACCGAATTGCGGTCCTTCGGACATGGGCCTGCTGCAATATGGCCTTAAGCCGGAAGCGTCCGCGAAAGGACTGACATACACAGCGGCGCAAGGCGCGTTCTTTCCGGCCGCCGCGCAGAATGACAAGGGAACCGGTTGAAAATTTAGTATTCAACCGGAATGCTTCTCTTGGTCGGGCGGATTTGGGGCCTTAAGCTTTAAACAAGCTCGGCATCCGTAATGATCTCGACAAGCGCAGGCCCTTTGTAAGACAGTGCTTCGCGTATCGCCGGGCCCAGCTTCGAGATTTCGGTCACCTTCTCTCCATGTCCGCCACATGCCCGTGCGAATGCTGCGAATGGCGGGTTATGCAAATCCGTTTGCCAGACCGGAAACTCGCCGGCGCGCTGTTCCTTGGTAATTTTCCCCAGCTGGCTGTTATTTAAAAGGATATGCGTAATGTCCATCCCATGTTTGACGGCGGTCGTGAACTCCATCGCATATTGACCGAAGCCGCCATCCCCGGATACGGAGAGAACTTTCTGTCCACGGAATTCTTCGAAGTCCTGCGTCGCCGCCCATGCGCCCATTGCCGCGGGAAAGCCGAAGCCGATCGAACCGAGATAGCCCGACATCAGCACCGCTTGGCCGCTTGCTTCGAAATAGCGGCCGAATGAGTAGGTGTTGTTACCAACGTCAACGGCGATTATCGCATCCTTCGGCACTTCCTGAGAGAGAATGTGAAAAAGCCGCGCCGTATTGAGCCCATGGCCCCGGTCGTCGTCCTGCCGGCGGCGTTTTTCCTGACGCCAGATCTGCCAGCGCTCCAGGAGTTCCGCGCGCGGATCAATGTTGGATGGTTGCAGTCCGTCGCTTACGAGATGGCAGAATGCGCCGATTTCTCCCCAGACAGGTAGCGCCACGGGATGAAACTTGCCAAGCTGCATGCGCTCGAAATCGACCTGGATAATCGGTTTGGAGCGGTCGATGCCGGTATGATTGGCAAAAGACGTGCCAAGCGAGATCAGCAGATCGCACTCATTCATGAACCAGCTTGCGATCGGGGTTCCCGAGCGGCCGAGAACACCTGCCGCAAGCTGATGTGTATCGGGAATAAGCCCCTTGCCTTTGAAGGTCGTTGCGACAGGCGCGCCAATCCTTTCAGCAAAGGCGATAACGTCGTTCCGCACATCCTTTGCGCCGTACCCCAAAACGATCAGGGGCCGCCTGGCCCTGGAGATCATCGCGCGCGCGGCTGCGAGGTCGTCTTCGGATGGACGTATCTTTGCCGCGCCCATTCGTCCTTCGGGACTATGAGCCTTTGCCTCCGAGGCGACCGTCTGGACATCGTCGGGGAAGATCAGATGCGCCACATCGCGCTCGACAATGGCGTTTTTGCAAGCGAGCGAGGCCAACTCGGCATGGTTTGAGCTTGGCAATACGATCTGGCTGAACTTAGCGACGGCGCCGAACGCCGAGGCAAGGTCAATGTCCTGAAATGCGCCCGGGCCAAACACCTGCGTCTGCACCTGTCCTGTCAGAGCCAGAATCGGGGCGCGATCCACTTTTGCGTCCCATAGCCCCGTAAGCATATTGGTTGCGCCCGGTCCGGCAATTGAGAGACATGCGGCAGGCTGCCCTGTCAGTTTGCCGTAAGCGGAAGCGGCGAAGGACGCAGCCCCTTCATGCCGGATGCCGATATAGGTCATCTCGCCGTCTATTTCGCGGCGGCGCAGCGCATTGGCAAGCCCAAGATTTGAATGTCCGACCATTCCGAAGACACGTTTCACGCCCCAGGCGACAAAGGTTTCGGCGATAACGTCGGACGTGGTTCTGGCAACTTCCGCTTCCGGCTCCAGTCCGACATAGACATCTTCACCGCGCAACTCCACCGGATAAAGTTTTTGCCCGCTATCCTCGTGTCCGCCGGGAGGCGTTCCGGCCAACGGGTCGAAATCCCAGCCATGCCAGGGGCAACGAATCCAGCATTTTCCGTCGACGCCCTTTTCAATCGAGCCTTCTCCAAGCGGCGCTCCCTGATGCGGGCAATGATTATCCATTGCCGACCATTGGCCGCGGAAGTGCACCAGACATATGCTGGTCGTACGGGCCGTTACCGTTCTGATACGCCCTTCAGGTAAATCAGCCGCTCGCGCGACCTTGTACCAATCCAGCTCTGTTGCTTGCTGCGTTCCATCCGACATGGTGTTCTCCTTAGCGGCGCAATTTGGCAGTGATGTCCAAACACTCAACTCGGTAGGCGCACATCTGCAGGTAAACTATGATGAACTTTCAGCGTCATAGTCATGCGCCTTCTCTACTTGACAATATCCGCTTTACAAAATTGAGGCGATAAGTGAATGAATAAGCGGGCGAGGAAGAGACGTATTGCGGTGATGGCTCAACGACCGGACGGAGAAGCAAGGTGATCCGGAGGGTTCATGGATACGTCGGAAAGCGGTTCTGATGGCGGCACTACTGATTGGTTTTGGCGAATGGTGGCTCTATATCGGGCTTGGCGTCGCCGCAATATTCCTGACGATCGGGATCGATCGAATCGATGAAGACGCACGCGGGGCCTATATTTTCCGTCCGTTGCTCATTCCGGGCGTCATGCTGATCTGGCCGTTGGTTCTGTGGCGCTGGTTCAAACTTGAAACCAACAGTGAAAGCTGGCGAAAGCGATACCAGCCGCAGCGCGCCTCACATGCGCGTTTATGGCTTGTATTCGGTATCATTATCCCTGTGACGTTCCTTGCCGCAATGAGCTTCAGACAGACGCCTCCCGCCGATTTCGAACCACAAAGGTTGAGTGAAGCCGGAGAAACTGCGCAATGAGCGTCAAATATATTCCCGTCCAATGGAACAATAACAAGTGGTTCTATGATGCGGTGATGATCGTCTGCGCGGCGGCCTATCTGTTGACCTTCCTCCAATTGGCGCCGCCTGTGCTTGACCATGCGCGCCCTGTCACGCCCGATATTCTCAATGCGCGCGCGTTTGGCACCTGTGCTTTCCTGATGCTCAGTGTTATTCTTGCAATCGGTCCTCTGGCGCGGCTGGATCGGCGCTTTCTTCCGCTGCTCTACAATCGGAGACATTTCGGCGTATTGACCGCGTTCGTCGCGCTCACGCATGCAACGTTCATTCTCAACTGGTATTACGCCTTTTCACCAACGCCAAAACTCGAAGCTCTGCTCGGGGCCAATGTCAGCTACGGACAATGGCTCGGCTTTCCCTTCGAGATTTTCGGTGTTTTCGCTCTTCTGGTGCTCTTTGTTCTTGCGGCAACGAGCCATGATTTCTGGTTGAAATTCTTAAGCCCGCCGATCTGGAAAGGTCTTCACTTCCTAATATATCCCGCCTATGCCGCGATCGTGGCGCATGTCGCGCTCGGATCATTGCAGGATCGGGGCGATCTGACGACGGCGGGAATCGTCGGCTTTGCCGCTTTCACCGTATCGGCCCTGCATCTGGCTGCTGCGTTCTATGAATGGCGTTACGGCGATCCAATGGCGCAGGCAGATCCGTGGGCGGAAGTTTGCGCCGCCAGCGACATAGAGGAAGGCTTCGCGAAAGTCGTACGCCTGACAAATAACGAACGTGTCGCGATCTTCCGCATGGACGGCAAGCTTTCGGCGATCTCAAATGCCTGCGCGCACCAAAATGGTCCCCTCGGCGAGGGACGCATTGTCGATGGTTGCGTAACCTGCCCGTGGCATGGCTTCCAATACCGGGTAACGGACGGCTGCTCGCCAGCGCCGTTTACCGAGAAGGTTCCGACGTATAATCTCCGCGTGGAAAACGGCGTCGTCAGTGTGAACCGGACCGCTAACCCTCCCGGCACCTATGTCGAGCCGGTCCCGGTCAGGGAGATCAAAACATGAGCGATCGGGCGAAATCACCCTTCTTTGTTGGCTATTTGCCGATCCCGCAAGGTCTTCGAAGCTGGCTCATCGCAATCTCGATCCTGCTGCTTGTGCTCTTTGCGGCGGTGAGTTGGGCCGTTGGCACAACGCAAGACGATCCCGGCCCTGGCGCATTCCGCTTCGATTTCGGGCGCCAGACGGTTACCGGTATACTCGAAGCGAAGCCTTATCCGCTAGTGCATGTTAAGCAAGGGTCGGAGCGCATTCCCGCCGGTCACACGATCATCCTCTCAGGACAGGGCAAGAACGGCGCGATATCAAGGGCCGAACCTCTTGATGGCAAGCTCGTCGAAGCGTCCGGCGTCATCCTGAAACGGGGCGATTTGGACATGTTGCAGTTGCGTGGCGGCGAAGCCGGGCTTTCCGCAAAAGACGGCCAGGGCGGCATGATTGCTCCCAAGCCGGAAGAGCTGGGACGTTGGAAGGTGGCTGGCGAAATCTGCGACGGCAAATGTCTGGCGGGCGCAATGCGTCCTGGCACCGGTCTAGCGCATCGGGCCTGCGCCAATCTCTGTCTCGCAGGCGGCATAGCGCCGGTCTTTGTCTCTTCCAAGCCGGTGGAGGGTTCGGAATTTCTGCTGATGGCTGAAAGCGACGGCGGACCGCTTGGCGACTGGTTTTACGACTACACGGCGGTCTATATTTCGCTTGAGGGGAATGTTGAGCGGCGGGGCGGCCTGCTCGTATTCAAAGCCGACCCGGACACGATCGAGGTGCTGAAATGACCGGCCGCGTTTTCGGAGTTTCAGTTTCGCTCCTGCTTGCCGCTATCCTCGTTTACGCCTCGCGCTACTGGCCCCTCAGCCTTTGGGGGCGCGAGGGATTGTTTGGACTGGACTGGCTGCCGCCCCAGGGGGCGTTGATCCGCAATTGGACCGGCGGCACCCTGTTGTCCCCATTTGACATCGTGTTGTGGGGCATTGCAGCTTTCCTGTTGCTTACGCTTGTTCAGACAATCCGTGATAAGCTGAAATAGCGAAGCGCAACCGAAGAAAGCGGCGTTCGTGTTGTTGATGAACGGGATCACGCCGCCGCTGCTGCAGAGCTACGGATAGCGATCTTGGAAAGTGGTCCATGACGGTTGTTTGCGCAGTTGCGCTTGCCAAGTCCCGATGGCCAGCAGTCGATGTCTTGTAGTCAATGAGAGCGAACATCGCCAAAGTGCATGCCTGAGGTGGGCGTCCGGCATACATATTCCCATTGAGCCTCCGTCAACAGCCCAAGAGCCGGATCTGAGATCTGGTTCTTGATCTCGTCCAGAACACGCTGCGCATCATCCCGGCTCACTTGTTCGACAGGGCACTGTGGATCAACGAAATAACTCGGAGTCTTGCCCGCAACGGCAAACAGAGCGCTTGCGTAACCGGCGCATCGAACGGCCAATAGCCTCGATTGATCAGGCTTGGTTCCTTCAAATCGCCGTATCGGCGCGCTTCCCGGCGCAGCCATCGCGCTTGCGAACACATCCATATGCAGAGTGCAGACAGATCCGGTGAATAGGACGGGCCAGAGGGTGAGCCTCCTTTGGCGACTGTCGTGAATGGTACTGAATCGACAGACCGCAACCCGGCAAATCCTGTAGGCAACCCAAATGCCCAAGACCAAGCAGGCAATGATGAGCCAAGAGGTCAGGTGCTCGGATCATGAATGATCATGGAGAAATGATGCCTCCCCCGCGTACCTTGCATCCCGACTTTGTTAGCATAGATAGAGAAGGACCAAACAACCTAACTCAAAGAATATATAGATCTTTAATGGAAAATATCCCAAATATTGGTAGAAATAATAGCACGCGATCTAATGCTATCGACATAGCTGTACCTACTGCGTGAGCAATGCAAGAGCGACCTTTTTGTCGCCACTGCCAGACCATCGAAGTTCGCTTTTGCCAAGCTCTATGAAAAGGCGGGACTATTCAACGCCGTCAAATTTCTTGCGGCAATTGCGGTAAGCCGCATTGCTGATCCCGGCCGCTCGGCACGCCGTCACGACATTCTTCCCGGATGTTAAAGACAGCTCAATATCTTAAAAAATTATATCTGATGAATATTGCAAAGGATATGCGAGGACATCCCGCCATCGACCGTCAGATTGGCCCCACGGAACCAACGGCTACTCTCGGAGAGCATGAAGGAGACGACCGGTGCGACATCCTCCGGCTTGCCGGGGCGATCCATGACCTTCATGTCCTCCTCGGCGCGCGCCCCGAGGGTTTGAATAAAGTCGCCGAGGATCGGGGTATCGACAGGGCCCGGGCTTACCGCGTTCATGCGGATGCCGCGGTCGCGCCAGGTCCAGCGGTTCTGCATGGTCCAAACCACGACCGCCTCTTTGGAGAGGAAATAGGAGCGTCCGCCGGAGGCGTCCAGTTGGTTCTCCGCGGCAAACCCCGCAATGTCGCTGTCGAAATCGAGCGCCAGCGCCGCCTTGACCTGATCGACCGCGTTCGGCCAGCCAAAGCCGGCGAGCGAGGCCAGGTTCACGATCGAAGCGCCATCGGCCATGTGTGGGACCAGCTTCTCGGTCAAACGCCGAAGGCCGATCAGATTAACCTTGAGCACCAGATCGGGCGCAGCCGTTGGCGGCAGGCCGGCGATGTTGGCAAGACCGTGGACACCGGGCGGCAACTGTCCCGCTAGCGCATCTATCGAGTGCGGGTCGGTCAGATCGGCTTGGTAGAAGCTGTCGACATTCTCGCTGGTTGAATTGCGATCCACACCGATTACATTGGCGCCATTCCGCTTAAGCTCCGCAGCGGTTTCCGCCCCTATGCCGGAGGCGACGCCCGTCACGACATATGTTTTATCCTGATGCATGGTCATTTTCCTCACTAGGTTTATCCGGCAGCCGTTTCAGCCAACCGGATGGCGTCGCCGGGAAAAAGCGGGGTCAATAAGTCACGAGCGCCGCCGCAGACAAGCGCAGCCATCACGGAAGTAATGGCGAGGAGGAAATGATCGAATGCGTCCGACCAGGTCGGGCGACGACAACAACCATAGCTCTCCCCAGTTTGCGCCTGCTGGAAGAGCCCCGGAGCGCTCGGCATGATTACCGCTGATTGATAGCGTTATAAATTTCGCGGGCGTTTGTGATGCCCCGACTATCATAATCGGCGAAGATCGATTCCAGCCCTTTCTGAACGGCGGCATCCATCTTCGCGCGCTCCTCATCGGACACCGTTATCTGCGTCACCTTTGCCATCTGATCCGCGCCCTGCATGATTTCGAGCGATTTGGCGTCCGCGCCATCGAAGCTCTCAGCCCCTTTGAGCGAGAAGGTCTCACCTGCCAGTTCGTCAATGATGGCCCGATGCTCGTCATAAACCGCGAGCAGACGCTCGGTCGCTTCTTTCGCCGTGGTCGATACGCCAGGCGGGATGATCAGCATCGATTTGGGAAAAATCGCGGGTGTGTAAGCCTGAAGCCCGAAGGTAATATCCGCGACGCCTTCAACGGCGCGCTTATATTGCTGTACAGGTCCGGCCCCCAGCTGACCGGCAGGGTACACCTTAAGCTTCAAGGATCCACCAGACCGCGCCTCCAACTCCTCGCCGAACCATTTGAACAGGAAGGAATTGGTATGATGCTGTGGTGGAACGAAGTTGGCTACAGAAAGCTCTTCGGCTTTGGACTGCGTCAAGTGACCTGTCGAAAGACAAAGAGCGATCGCGCCCATAAAAGCCTTCAGTTTCATTTTTGCTCCGCTAGACACGTGCAAAAAAGCCGCGTGATCTGGTTATTATGTTTGTTTATTGGCCATAATGCTCATTTATTGACTGCGGAACCATTCATGAGTTCTTATATAGGTTATGAAGGAAATCGATTTTCATGACCTTGATGGGCATGTACTCAGGACCTTCCTGATCGTTCTGGAAGAGTCGTCTGTGTCGCGTGCCGCTGAGAGGCTGGACGTCACCCAGTCGGCGGTGAGCCACACGCTCGCAAAACTCCGGCGCATTATCGGCGATCCGCTTTTCATACGCTCCGGTCAGGGCCTGACGCCGACGGCGACGGCGCTCGCTCTCAAGGATATGGCCCGGAACGTCCTCGATGGAATGAAGTCGCTGACCGACAAACGGCCTTTCACCCCCGGGCGGGAAGAGCTGCGTTTCATCGTTGCAGCCAATGATATGCAGCGGGACCTTATCTTTCCCGATCTCATGCATGCGATCCGAAAAGATGGCATCAAGCTAACGCTAGAGTTGATCCCTTCGGGCGTTCCAAACGTTTCCCTTTTGCGTGACGCCAAATGTAATATCGTCTTGACGCCGCTACCGCCGGATGCGCCCGGTATTGTGCAAAAGCATCTCTTCACAGGAAAAATGATGTGTTTTTTCGATGGCGCTATGCGAGATGCTCCGAAAACGAGAGAAGACTATCTTGAGGCCGACCATATTTCGGTGAGATTTGCTTTTGGCGGCACCTCGGCGTCGGTGCTGCAAGGCTCGCAGGTGCCAGCCTTACCGCCGCCTATGGTGACTGTCTCAAATTTTGGCGGACTCCCGACTTTTCTGCGGGGTACCTCGCTCCTGGCGACCGAGGTCAGCCTGATGCGTTTGCACACACTCCGCGACCTATCCTTCGCCCCCCTACCGTTCGAAACGGACCCGGTGGCCATCTACATGGTCTGGCACGAGCGCAGCACGAACGATCCCGCCCATATCTGGTTTAGAGAGCGTATCGAAGAGCAGTCCAGGAAAGTGCTTCGTCGATTGGCCGAATGCGATGCGGCGCCGTCATAAGATCTGCTCAACATGCCCTTACACCGCCGGGCAGGGACGTGGCGGCCGTCACGCGCTTCCCTATAGCAGCGTTCCCCTTCGCCGCTCAGGCCATGATGTCTCCGACGCCACCTCCCGGCGGAAGCATTCGCGGATTTCCGCATCATTTCCTGAAATATTCTGAGCAGAATAATCATATAAATCAAATTATATCTATTTTTTGAGAAATTAAAATTAATCAAAGTTCAATTTAGAGAAATAATAATCAAATATTTATCGAATTAAACACCCTTGAATTGCTAATGAATTTTTTATTTTAGCGAGCTAATGTAAAATCAGAAAAAATATTAACTCGGTCCAAAGCGTCTCTATATGGTTGTTCAAGTAATGCATTGGAGGGGGCAGCGCTCGTTTGCTGTCGAAAATTCATGGCTCCTTCAATCGTGTTTCGTATCTCTCATAGCTGTCCTTTTTACCGTTTTGGCAGAAACCAAGGCGCTAGCGGAAGCGCTCGTCGGTGAAACGCGGACATATGATGCGCTTTCCCGCCCGGAAACCGGGACCGAGGCTTTGAAGCAGACTTACAAACGGCCCGGCTTGATTCCATTTCCGGCCGACAATCCGTACACGCCAAAGAAAGCGGCGCTTGGAAAAAAACTCTATTTTGATCCCCGGCTTTCTTCGTCCGGTACGCAGTCATGCGCTAGTTGCCATAGCCCGGCTTTTGGCTGGGGAGACGGGCTGTCAATCGCTGTTGGCGATAAAATGGAAAAGCTTGCCAGGCGCTCGCCGACGATTGTCAATGCCGCATGGGGATCGATCTTCATGTGGGATGGAAGGGTGCCAGACCTCGAAGAACAAGCGCTTGGTCCCATCATGTCGGCCTCAGAAATGAACATGCCCATAGATGCGCTGCTTGTTCGTCTCTCGTCTATACCCGGCTACAGATCGCTGTTTGCAGAGGCCTTCCCTGAATATGGCGTCAGCGTCCAAGCTATCAAGCAGGCTCTGGCAACTTACCAACGAACCATCGTATCGGGATGGGCGCCGTTCGATGCCTGGATTGAAGGTGACGAGATGGCGATCCCGGAGGAGGCAAAGCGCGGTTTCGTTGTTTTTAACACCAAAGCAAAATGCTCATCCTGCCATGCAGGGTGGAACTTCACAGACGATAGTTTTCACGACATCGGATTGCCCAGCCCGGATATGGGCCGCGGCAAGTTCCTGCCGACAATTGTGAAAATGCAGCATGCGTTCAAAACGCCCGGTTTACGCGAGATCACCAGCCGCGCGCCGTATATGCATGATGGATCCATCGACACGCTTAGCAAAGTTGTCGAGCATTATGACGATGGCGGAATAAATCGCGAGAGCCGGTCCGATCTTATCGGGCCATTGGGGCTGACCGAGGCGGAAAAGTCCGATCTCGTTGCATTTTTGAAATCCCTGTCGGGAGAAGAAACAACAGCAATAGTGCCGGAGCTGCCTAGATGAGGACCATGCTTTCTCAAAGGAGCAAGCCATGCGTTTGATAGCTTACGCAACGATTGCGGTCGCCGCTGGCCTCTTATGCGGAGCGGCCGCGCCGTCCAAGATGATTTATCAGAAAGGACGGACTTTTTCTGAGAAGCTTGTGCAGCTTAAGGCAGGCGAGCCACTAACCTTCGTCAACAACGACTCTGTTCCGCACAATATCTATTCGCTCAGCGATGGTAACGAATTCGACCTGGGATCACAGAAGCCTGGAATGATCACGGATGTCACGTTCATGCAGCCAGGTGATGTTGATGTTTTGTGCGCGATCCATCCGCGCATGAAGATGAGCGTGAAGGTTGTTGACTAAAGCATTGAGTTGATCAGAAAAGCGTCATGTCTATCCGCTACAAAACTTTTGCTGCGTTTAGTACGCTGGTGGCCATCATATGTTTGGTCGCCTATCTCGGTGTAAAAGGAATTACCGATACCGGTAAGCTTGCCGCACAACTCTTTGAAGGTCCGCTTATCGCGGTCAACTATGCTCGCTCTGCGCAGCTTTCCGCAAAGCAGGCCCGGCACCTTGTGCGGCAGGATTCGTACGAGTTGGCTGATGATGGAAGTATTGCCCGGTTTAAGGAGCTATTCGCTGAAATCGACGCAAATCTTGCTGTCGTTCGCAAACGCGTCGGCCACACAGCGGTCGCGGACCTCGTAACGGATACCGAACAAAAACTAAAGACCTGGTTCGAAGCTGAATTGAGCGTGATCGACGCTCCTGGCGAAGGCGTTACAGCGTTGCCGACGCGCTTTTTGCTTGATCAAATGGGGGCGGAAGCGCTGTCCTCGCTCGATGATCTTATTGAGACGGTTGTTGCGCGTGGATTTGATGATCAAAAACGCGCAGAACAAAGCGTTGAAGCAACAAGCACAACCATGCTTTTTCTTGCCTTGGCGGGGTTGGTTATTGGCGTTATTTTGTCAATAATATTTACACGTTCTTTCAGTGAACCCATTATTGCTGCAATGAATACCGCGCAGCGTGTTGCGTCGGGGGATTTTAGTAATACGATAGTCACGAAGCGGCGTGATGAATTCGGCAACCTTCTGCGCTCGATCGGTTCGATGCAATCGAGCCTCAGGCAGCGTGCGGAAGAGGAGCGCCAAAAAAAGTTATCCCGCCAAAAACTGTCCCAGATCCTGACGGCGCTCAATGCGTCCAGTGAAGCCATGTTACGCGCGAAAACGCGTGAAGAGCTCTACGATGTCGTCTGCCAGATCATGGTTGATGGAGGCGAATTTGTTTCCGCATCCATAGGGATAGCCAATCAGGAGGCTGATGGGCTTGAACTGGTCGCGGTTAAGGGAGAACGTGCCGACCAATTCGAAACGTCGGGTCAGGTTATCGGTGCAGGGGCAATGGGAGATGGAAGCATCGCCGCCAAGGCGTTCAGTTTGCATCAACCTTGCGTGGACAACGACTACGCGCGCGCCGATTTTACACATTCTGATGACGCAGCCCGGCGCTTTGGAGGGCGCTCGGCCGCAGCCCTGCCTTTGATGAACCGGAAGGCGACTGGCGTTATTGAATTCCAGGCAACCGGGCCGGACTATTTCACCCCTGAGATTGTCGAGTTGCTGAGCCGCCTTGCAGCCAATCTGTCATTGGCGCTGGAGGATTTCGACCGCGCCGAAGAGCGCGAGCGCGCCGAAGAAGAAGTGCGGTATCTTGCAACTCATGACAGCCTGACGGATCTGCCTAACCGAACGCTCTTCCGCGAGTTGCTGGAGCTGTCGATGAATGCGGCGAAGCGCTATAAGCGTAAGAGCGCGGTGCTATTCATTGACCTGGACCGGTTTAAGATCATCAACGATACTCTGGGGCATGAACAAGGCGACAATCTTCTTGTAGAAATCGCCAGACGGCTGAAGGGAAATGTCCGGTCAAGCGATGTGGTCGCCCGGCTGGGCGGCGACGAGTTTGTTGTCCTGCTCAACGAGATTACGCAGCAGGAGCAAGTCAACGAGATCTCGAAAAGTCTGCTCAAAGTGCTTTGTGAGCCAATGGAGTTGGCCAAGCAGCAATGCAGTGTGTCTGCAAGCATCGGTGTGGCGATGTTCCCCGGCGATGGCGAGGATCAGGAAGAACTGATTAAAAATGCAGATATTGCAATGTATCTTGCGAAGCAAGAAGGCAAGAACGATGTTCGCTTCTATTCCAAGAATATCGAGACGCCCTCGGCCGACCGCATCCGGGTCGAAGGACATTTGCGCTGTGCTCTGGAGAATAACGAGCTATTCCTTGAATATCAGCCGAAACAGTCAACAACAAGCGGTGTGGTGATCGGTGTCGAGGCGCTATTGAGATGGCAAAGTCCAGAACTTGGCTTGCTGTCTCCGATGGAGTTTATTCCGATCGCGGAAGAAACCGGCTTGAGCATCCCTATCGGCCAGTGGGTCCTCCGGTCGGCCTGCTTGCAGGCAGTGGCGTGGCAGCGACAGGGGCTTCCGCCATTATCTATGGCGGTCAACCTTTCACTGCGCCAGTTCTCCGACGAGAAACTATTGGACGGCATTGACGCGGCGTTAGCCGAAAGCGAACTGGATCCGGGTCTATTACAGATCGAGTTGACCGAAAGCACGGTCATGATCAATGTCGAAAGGGCTATCAAAGTGCTGGATGCAATCCAGAGCCGGGGGGTACGCCTGGCGATCGATGACTTCGGAACAGGCTACTCCTCAATGACGGTAATGAAAAAATTCCCGATTGATACCATCAAGATCGATCGTTCTTTTGTACAAGACATACCCAACAATGAACGCGACAAAGCGGTTGCTAAAGCGATTATTAGCATGGGTAAAGTACTTGGCATGGAAGTTGTTGCCGAGGGCGTGGAGTCGGTTGCGCAGAATGCGTTTCTTCGCCAGCATGGCTGTGATGAAATTCAAGGTTTTTACTTCAGAAAACCAGTCGCGCCAGATGGGATTTTCGAAATCTGCGCGCAGCAGATGTCCAAACCTTCCCGTAGAGCTTAGGGCGCCGAGCCCGTTGATGGACACGAGCTGAGCGGAGTTTGATTGCCGGATTTTATGGCGATCTTGCCGAGTGAACCGCCAATCATGGCCATCAAGCCAACCGTCTCCGCGATGGTATCCCGGATTGAGTGCCACGTGATCGAGGGAACGCCCAGTCCCAGCTCAGCAGCGAGACCTTCCTGGACCGGCAAGCCCTTGTCTCCGAGGGAGGCAAGCGTGCCTGACGCACCGGTAAATTCGACGACCAGCAGTCTGGCGCGGATTTGCATCAGCCGTTCCAGATGACGCTCAAACGCGGACATCCAGACAGCAGCCTTCCAGCCGAATGTTGTCGGCAGGGCTTGTTGCAGGTGCGTGCGGCCCGCCATTGGAACGTCGCCCAAGAGCAGCAGAAGCAGAACCAACAGAATCAGCAACAGTACCGGACGGAGCGTCGCGCAGCATTGCTCGACATCCTCTACAAAACCAAGCCCTGCGGGGACAGCGATTGCCCATGCCCCAAAAAAAAGTCTCGCGGCAACACGAGAACGTCGGCCCGCACCCTAGACTGTCCTCTCGCAACGCCTCGCGTACGGGCGGAAGCGGCCAAAGCGTACATCGCCATAACCCGGGCGCAATGTATCACCCACGGAAGAGAACAAACCGGGATAGATGCTGTGATGTGCTCCGGCATCCCTGAGACGAAAACCGCCACCGCCGTAGATGTGAATCTATCCAAAAGCCGTCTTGAACATGCGCCGCTAGTTTCTGCCGATCTCCGGAGGGCGGACCTCCAAAGGGCGCACCTCTACGGGGTCAACCTCTCAGAGGCCAACCTTAGAGCGGCCTACCTCTACCGGGCGAACCTCAGAGAGGCGGACCTCACAGGGGCGGACCTCAGAGGGGCGGACCTCACAGGGGCGGAGCTCAGAAT
>JAHQVI010000071.1 GCA_019634405.1 Hyphomicrobiales bacterium | reverse complement strand
TGGGTGCTGGCCTCAAGCTTCATCCTGCTTGCGCTGACGGGGCTCAATCTCCTGTTCGGGCGTGCGCTACTTATTCCGCTCATCGGCCATGACGCCTTCTCAAGCATCACGATCGCAGGAAAATTCATCCATAACTATATCGCGTTCGCATTCATGGCGGCGCTCGTCATGGTGACCGTGCTGTGGGTTGCCCATAATATCCCGAACAGGCATGACATCGTCTGGTTTTTGCGCGGCGGCGGGTTGTTCGGCGGCGGGCATCCGAAGGCGCGCAAATTCAATGGCGGCCAGAAAGTCATCTTCTGGATCGTCGTGCTTTGCGGGATCTCGATATCGCTTTCCGGCTGGGCGCTGCTCAACCCGTTCGAGACCACAATGTTCGGCGACACATTCGCGCTCGTCAATTCCTGGTTCGGCACCGAGCTGAACACCAATCTGTTGCCGGTACAGGAGCAGCAATATCAGGCGTTGTGGCACACCATCATGGCGGTCTTCATGATCGTCGTGATTATCGCCCATATCTATATCGGTTCCGTCGGCATGGAAGGCGCCCTGTCCGCGATGACCAGCGGAGATGTCGATGAGAACTGGGCGAAGGAACACCACTCGCTGTGGGTAGAAGAGCTGAAAGAGGCCGAGAATCGGCAGACGGCAAGCTCCGATGACGGAAAACTTCAGCCCGCCGAATGATGATTGCGGGCGCAGCGTCATGACAGGGGCCGGAAAGCATATTGTGGATGGAGTGTGGCGTTGGCTGTTCGCGGTCCTGTGCGCGGCGATCTTGGCTTTGCCGCCAGCGGCCGCCGCCGCACAGGCGCTGCCCGACACGCTGAAGGGACATGGCGGGCCAATCAAGGCCATCACCATCGCGCCGGACGGCAAGCACGCGCTGACCGCCTCGTTCGACTATTCAATCATCCATTGGGAGCTTTCCGGAGACGAAGGCCGTATTCTCCACCGGATGACGGGTCATGACGGCCCGGTCAACGATGTCGCTTTTCTTCCTGGCAATACACGCGCTGTCTCCGTCAGCGATGACGGCTCGCTGGCTCTATGGGACCTCGAACAGGGCGTGTTGATCACGCGAATCGAGTCAGAGCCGGTCAAGGTTCTCGATGTGGCGGTTTCCGCCGATGGCGCAAAAGCCGCCGCGGCACGCTGGGATCATACCGCGAAGATTTATGATCTTGAAAAGCAGAGCGAAATAGCCACGCTTGAAGGCCATAAAGGCAATGTCAATGCGGTTGCCTTTTCCGCCGATGGCAAGCGGCTCTACACGGCTGCCTATGATGGCGAAATCATCGAATGGGATGTCGCTGCGGCCGAGTTGGAACGTCCGGTCTATCGCCATGGCTGGGGCGTCAATTCCATCGCACTGATCGACGATGGGCGGCTGCTGTTCGGCGCGCTGAACGGAACCGTTGGCGTCCTGGATCTGACGGCGGACGGCGCTGTGGAAACGCTCGCGAGCAAATCGAACCCTGTCCAGAACGTCGAACTGTCTGACGACGGCACATTGCTCGCCTATGCCGATACGGAAGGCGAGATCGAAGTCTTCGACGCCGCTACGGCCGCGAAGATCGCTGGCGGCCCGGTTGCCTATGGCCCTGTCTGGGATTTCGACTTCATGCCGGACGGCAAGCAGATCTACCTTGTCGGGCTCGATGATTTCGCCATACGCTGGCAGGTGACGCCGCGCGAAATCGCCCGGATCCAGTCGGAAATTCCAAGGCGCTTCCAGCTTACGGAAAGCGACGATCCCGGCGAGCTGGAATTCCAGCGCAAATGCAGCGTCTGCCACACCTTGACGCCAGACGATGAAAACCGCGCAGGCCCGACGCTATACGGCGTTTTCGGGCGCAAGGCCGGAGCCGTTCCGGACTATGACTATTCCAAAGCGCTGCGAGAATCCGGTATCGTCTGGAACGAGGAAACGATTGGACGGTTGTTCGATCATGGCCCTGACGTCGTCGTGCCGGGAACGAAGATGCCGATCCAGCGGCTGAAGAGCGTGGAACGGCGCGATGCGCTGATCGGCTTCCTCAAAGCGGCGACCTCATCGCTGGAATGAACGATAAATACCTGTTAGGACTGTATAAATGGTGGGTCGAACCGTCCTGACAATAAGGGGGAAACTATGAAGTCAGTCTTGACTGGCATCCTGGTGATGGCCGTCATCGGCGTAATTGCTTGGGGCGTCACGCGAACTCTGTCGACGTCGTCTTCAGACGCCTTCACATCGCAGAACGATTCCGTAAGACTGGACTGACGGCGTTGCTATTGAAAAAACATAAGATCCGGAGGCAAAAATGGACGAAAACTTCAACATGTCGATGCGCAAATTCCTTAAGCAGGTCGGCGTGACATCGCAGCAGGAAATCGAGCGCATTACCCGCGAGGCCAATCTGACCGGGAAATCGTCGCTGAAAGTGAAAATGGTGCTGACGGCCGATGGGACCGATCTTCACCATGTCGTCGATGGCGAAATCGACATTTCCAGCCTCTGACGGCCAAGCCATGAGCGCCGAGCCAACCTTTCCGCCCCTCTTGTCCGGCCACAGGCTGGCGGCCGGTCTTTCGCCAGCGGCATGGACGGCGGCAAAAGCGGCCAAAGGCCAACTCGGCGCGGGCGACCTGGCCTGGTCCGAAGACAGGAACGAATTGCGGTTGGCGCTGATCCTGGAGCCGGATGTCGAACGGGGGCGGTGCCAGGAAATGATATTCGTCGCCATGGTCGCCATTGGCGACTCGCTCGGCGCGCTCTGCCCGCCCAGAGTGGCGTTCACCTATCAATGGCCGTACGTGATCCTCGCCAATGATGCGCGGGCCGGGTCGGTGGATCTGGTTCTGTCCGCCGGGGAGAATGGCGATTCTCCTGACTGGATGGTGCTATCGTTGCACCTACGCCTCAGCCCCCGCAATGAAATGACCGATCCCGGCAAGGATCTGAGCTGCACCACCTTGTGGGATGAGGGCTGCGGAACGCTCGACCATACCGAAATCGTCGAATCCCTGTCGCGCCATCTCGTCAACCTTATCCATCAGTGGTCGGAAGATGGCTTTAAATCGCTGTATGACCAATGGCGCGGCCGACTTTCGGACAATCATCCGCTCGCTCCGGAAGCAGCCGGCATCTGGGGAGATGGCGTTATCCTTGGCGTGGACGAAACGGGCAATGCGATCCTCAAGACAGGTGAGACAACTTGGTCTGTCTCAACGCTGGAAGCGCTGGAAAAGCTGCGCGCTGCGCCCGGGGCCGTCTCATGAAATTCTTCCGCACCATTCGCTTCGATCCCTCCGACAGCTTCGTTTTTGAACACGCCGCCGAACCGGAGGAATGGGCGATCCCGGGAGGATTTGCCTTCTCAGACGCACAGGAAACCGATCTCGCCGGCAAGCGCAAGCAGGCCTTCAGCAACGGGTTTCTGTCGCTTGAAAGCTTCGGCCACGCGACATTCGTCTCCGTTACATCGATAGAAGAGGCTCAGATCGCGATATTGGCGGAGCGTCTCGCCGGCCATTTCGTGGACCGCTATCACGCGCCGTCGCTTGCGGCCGCCCTGCCTGCTGCTCGGGACGAAATTCGTTTTACGCAGGATTTATGCCGCCAGGCTCCTATAAACGCCGTCTTTACCCTGCGGCGCTATTTCGACGATCAGGGCGAGATCCGCGAGGCGTTCCACATGGTCGAACAGCCCGGGGAAAAGCTCCATTCGCGCATCTGGGACGTCGTTGAGGATTAACCATGGATTTCTGGAAGTCCGCCGGACTGCATCTCGTCAAGCGCAATCAATACGGCTGGCTCACCGTCACGCCGGACTATCTGCGCGCCTATTACACGCGGCCGGAAATTCATCCCGTCGAGGAATCCTGCGCCGCCGAGCATGCGCTTTTCGAAAAGCTGATGGACGATCCATTCGCTCAGATCGGCGCGGATGAGCTAAGCGCGATCGCGGATGGGGACGCCGCCGAAAATTACCGTATCCTTCTGCGCTTTCGTGACCATCTCGCCGCTCACGGAACGCTGGAACAGGCCTATGCCGCGCTGTTCACCGGCGACGCCATTGCCATACCGCCAATGTTCATCGACCAGATGGTGCATCTGATCCTGGCCAGCATTCTGCGCGATGTGACCGACCCGATACAGCTGCGCGCCGCCGAGCTGTTCTTTCGCGAACAGGCCGTGACGGCGGGCGAGGACCAGCTCATGCTGGCCGACAAGGAGATCCTGGAAATGCGCGCGCATGAGGCGCATTCCCCGGCCGATACCGGCATTCTTCAGCAATTGCTCGCGGGCGATGATCCAGCCTCGCGCGACATTACGCTGGATGTGCTGACCGACGAGAACAAGACGCTTTACTGGGATCGTTCGGACCAATTCGATACAGCTATAGACTTTCGCTTTACCCAGCCTGCGCCGGACGCGCTTGGCCGGGTCATCGAAGCATGGATCAGGCATTTTCTTCGTATCGAGACCCGCATCGAGGCAAGACAGTCGATCCGCGATGACCGCTGGAGCTGGCATGTGGGGCTCGATGCCGAGGCGACGCGAATTCTGAACGCGCTCTATAATGGCGAAGATCTCCCTGAAGAGGAGCTGTTTCGGGTCATTGCGCTTTACCGGCTCGAATTTCTGAACCCGCAGGACGCTATGGACACGCTGGCGGGCAAGCCGGTATATTTGGGACTGGCTATGAGCAAGGATAAATCGCTGGTCTTAAAACCGCAGAACTTATTGATAAATCTGCCTTTAAGACGGGATTAACGATTGAGTGCGCCCCACGCCGGCTTGACGTGAAAGGGCGGCCCAACAGGCGGGAGGAGCATGATGACTGACACAACAGCGCCGCAAAGCTTTGCAGATACGATAATCGCCCGGCTGATTTCCCTGGCCATCGCCGTGTTGATCGGCGTCATATTCTTCGTCTACTGGGCGGATGATATTGGCAATCTCACAGCGGAACAGCCGCCAGAACTGCCGGTCGTCCAGCGCAACGCAACCAGCCCGGCCATTGGCGCCGATCTTCAACAGTGCCTGGAGCAGCGCGTTGGCGATGTCAAAAAGATGCAGTCCGAAGGCGTTATCAACGATGCGCAATATGCCGAGTTCCGACAGCGCGCCGAGGATCTGTGCTACGCACGGCACTCGCAATAAAGCTACACGCGGATACGCGCCTCAATCGTCGATGAGGAAGTCATCCGCGGTCGGCTTGCCGTCGCGCATGGCGAGGTAATCTTCCGTCGTGCGCACTTTCGGGCGCGATCCAATTGCAAATGGATCGTCCTTGCTGTTCGCCATTGCCTCGACCCGGCAATCCTCGCACATCTCGATCATCCGTGAGCGTGCGGTGTCGGCGAACATGGCGTGCTTGCCCGCAAGCTGCCCCTTGATGCGCTCGATCGTCGATTTTGTTGCGAAAGGCTTGCTGCAGGACACGCATTCGAAGGGCGCTTCCTCATACAGCGTGACCGGCTGCATCGCCGCACTGGTAAAGTTAAGCCGCGGTTCGAGCGCCAGCGCGCTTTCCGGGCACGTCTTGACGCACAATCCACATTGCACGCAGCTATTCTCCGTAAAGCGCAGTTTCGGTTCGCCCGGCGTGTCCATAATCGCGCCTGTCGGACAGGCCGAGGTGCAGGCCATGCATAGCGTACAGGCCGCCGGATCGATCTTCAGCGCGCCATAGGGGGATTTTTCGGACAGCTCTATCACATCAGGCTGTTGCGGCGCGCGTTCATGCAGCTTGGCAAAGACCACGCGGGCAATGTCGCGCTTCGAACCGACCGGCGCGAACCCGCCATCGGCCAGCATCCCTGCTGGCGCAGATTGCCAGACGGCCTCTTCAACGCGGTCTGGATCGCTCTCATCGACAAGCTGAATGCGTCCGTCCGCCCCATAGCCCAGACCGGCGAGAATTCTGTCCGCCAGGGCGATTTCCGCCTTAAGGCCGTCGATCTCGTCGCGGCGCTTGGGATCGGTGAGAATGAAGACTCTCTGTGCGCCGCTCGCCAGAAACCCTGCCAGTTCGACATGGCCCGGCGTGGTCACGGAATGAAAGGATACGGGGAGCACATTGGCCGGCAGACCGCGTCCAAACCGGGCCATTGCCGAGATCATCTCAAAACCGGACGTCAGGTTGTGGAGTAAAAGAACCGGCTCTTTGCCGCCTGCCTCCGTGTAGGTTTGCAGCATGAGCTGCGTATGGGCGAGCATGTCCTCGCGCTGTGGATAGCGATAGCTGATGGCGTCGGTCGGACAGACCGCATGGCAGGAACCGCAGCCGCCGCAGATTCCGCTGTCGATGGAGACGACGTCGCCCATTTCCGTGATCGCCCCGGCCGGACAGACGTCAAGACATTTCGAGCAACCGACGATCCTGGACCGCGCATGGGCGCATTTATCCGTTTTCAGCTCGACATAGAGCGGCTTTTCGAACTCGCCCGCCATTTCTGACAAGGCGATCGCCGAACGCAAGACGGCAGCCGGATTTCCTGGATCAGCGCGCATATAGCCGTCCCGGTGCTGGTGTCCCGTTACCAGCGGCGTCTTGCCGGATAGGTCGAGGATCAGGCTGCAGGTTGATTGCGCGCCATCCCGCGCCATGACGAATTGCGGCTGTGAGCGCGAAGACGGCATGAGCGGGGCGTAATTGTTGACCCTGAGCGTAAAGCCGCCAAAAGAGCCTTCGAGCTTGGCGATATCGCCGCGATAAATCGGGATTTCTCCTTCAGCGGGCGGCGCGAAGGGCTCGTCATCGGACAGCATCAGCGTTACCGAAAGACGGGCAGAGAGGATTTTCGCCGCCTCCAGCGCCTGATCGCCCGATCCATAGACGAGGCAAAGGCCGTCGGAAATCACCGATTTGAGTTGAACCGGGCGCGGTTCATAGGCTGCTGCTGCCAGAAGCGCGGCAATCTTGGGGCTGGCTTTAGCGACATCGGCGGACCAGCCCGCATTTTCGCGAATATTGACGAAGCGCACCGGCGCGTTTCGGCCATGCTCCTGCGCGATTTCCTGAAACAGCGGCGTTTCCTGGGTACAGGCGACGATCAGATCGCTCTCACCGGACAGCGCCTTTTCGTAACGATCGACCTGCGAGCGGCAAAGCTGCGTATGGATCGGGCCAATGTCCTGTCCCAATGCGGCCGACACTTTCGCCGCATCGAGCGGCATCGTCTTTTCGCAATCGCAGAGGAGACAGGTGCGGGAAACCTGCTTCATTCTTGTTGTTCTCCCAGAACGTCTTTGCATTTAGAATAAGTCTAGGCTTTGCTGCAGGGGGCTGTACAGCGCTTTCTGCATGTCCGTGCGCTGGGGTTGGTTTTCCAATAATTTTGCGTCAATCTGTGTCATCATGATCAAAGAACCGGGAGAACGCCTTGAAAACCATCGAGAACAGGGAAATCAGCATTCCTCTCGGCATTATCGTGGAAAAGCGCAAATCGGTACATCCATGGGCGGACTGGATCTGGCGGCCGGTGGCGGTTTTGGCCAACGCCCCCGATACGCCTCAATGGCGGGAGCTAATACGCGGCGACGACTTTATTCGCTACCATGCGGACACGTTGCCCATGCTGCTTCATTACAAGCTCACCGAGGCGTACAGAGAGAACCTGATGCTCGACGAGCCCGTGCTCTATGTGGTGCTGCAGGAAACGGCCGCTTCAACCAGGGAGTTTCCCTATGCTGCACACGCCGTTACGGCCTCGTCCTATGAAGCGCAGGACTTTGTCGATGCGGACGACAATATCGTTGAGAAGGTCGCCATGCCCGAGGAGCTGGCCTCGCTGGTGCAGGCCTTCGTGGAAGAGCATCATGTAGAGGAAGTGTTCAAGAAGAGACGGCGCGACAAGCTCGACGTCGAAGAGCAGAAATTCGGCAAGACGCCGATTTTCACGCCCCGGAACCGCCAATAGGGCTGATATGACGGAAACTGACGACAATGGCATGCTGTCGCGCTGGTCTCGCCGCAAATTCGCTGCGCGCAAGGCAGAGACGGACACGCAATTAGCTGACAAGACGCAAGTCTCTTCCCTTCCGCCGGTCGCGCAGGATGAAGAGACCTCCAGGGAAGCCGCCGCCGCCCGTGAAGCCGAGTTGACGGCGAACCGGGACGCGGCGGAGGCGGTCGACCTCGAAAACGTCACCAAAGCCACCGATTTCCGGATTTTCATGAAAGAGGGCGTCCCTGCCGCCTTGCGCAAGAAAGCGCTGGCGGTTCTGTGGCGCTCCAACCCGGTTCTGGCGAATATTGACGGTCTCAATGAATATGATGACGACTATACCGACGCAAATCTTGTGCCGAAATTGTTCAAATCGGCCTGGGAAGCCGGACGCGGTTATAAAAAGGAGGTGACGGCCGAGCCTCCCGCAAATGACGAAAAGACGTCTGAGCCAGTGACGGCTGCACAGTCCGAAGGCGGCGAGGATACAGCAGGCGAGGACGCCGGGGCGGAGACCGACAGCGTTGCGATCGGGCCAGACAGGCAGGATCCACCACCCCCTGCCCTTTCGCATGAGCCGGTATTGAGACACGCCGAGCAAACAGCCATCGAGCCTGACAGCACACCGCGCGTCTCGCTACGCCGACGGCTCAAATTCGACGAAAGCGCATAGATCGCGGCACGGGCGAGAGCGCTATTTCGGCAAAGCCAATGGCGTGTAGGCGCAGCGGTCGGGCTTGACATCGACAAGCGGCGTGCCGTCAAGACAATCCAGCCCACGCACCATCAGGAATGCGCCATCGCGTTCGGCGAGCGTTACGATCGACGTGCCAATGGGATTGGGCCGCAACGGGGAGCGCAACGAAAAAGTCCCGCGTATTCTGTCATCATGGGCAGGATTCTGGATCACGAGATCCCGGCGGGACCTGTCGAGCCAGTAAAGCAGCTCGATCTGCTGATAGGTCTCGATTCCGTCAAGCGCTTCAACCCAGGGCTCGAAAATCTCCACACGGCATATCGGACCATCCCTGCGCCCCTGTCTCGGACACTGCTTGCGCTCGCTCCAGGGCGTATGAATGCGGCCAATGAAGATAATGGCGGCGTCCACGCGGTCCGGAAATGTGACGGCCTGTTCGCCAGCACGGATGTCGTCTGTTTCAGCCATATCTCGATCTGCCTGCCTTCTGTTTATCGCGAAAGGTCATGCCGGATCATAAGGGATTGAAACCCGCGCCGGTAGACCGATCATTGTCCCCGCGCCGGCTGGAGCGCTTCGCGTCTGCGCAGAAGCCGCGAGCGCAAAAATTCCGCAAGGCATCCGATCGCCAGACCGGCAACGACATTGACGAGAACGCTTGTGACCGCGGTTGCGGCGATGATTGTAAGACAGGCCGGGCGCAAATGCCCAAGGCGCTGAACGTTCAGAAGCTGGCATCCGGCATAGGCCAAAAGCGCGGCAATCACCGGCATCGGGACCAGCAGCAGCCAGGCCAGCGCATGGGGTCCGGCCATCACGCCGAAGGCGATGCAGACGCTGCCGAAAATGACCGGGGCCAGACCCGTTCGCGCGCCCTGGCCATATTGCGCGGCCAGGCCGCCCGCGCCGTGACACATCGGAACGGCTCCAAGCGGCGCAAGAAGCAGGTTGAGACCACCGGAAGACAAAGCCAGATTGCGGGCGCTGATGCGATTGCGGTCCTGCGGAAAATAATCGCCCGAAATCGCCACAGTCAGAAGAATGGCGTTGGTAATGGTCAGCGCCAATTGCGGCAAGACGCCGGTTTCCGCTGCGCGCCAGAAGGCGGCGATACCGGGAAAATCGACATTGGGCCAATGCAGCGCGAATGGTGTTTCGGGAAGCGCCGCTGAGCCTGTCGCCATCCCCCAGATGACTGCGCCGCCGGTCAGGACAAGGCACGCGCCGACCCGGTTGATCGCAAGCTGAAAAACCATGAGGGCGAGCAGCAGCAAAGCGCCAAACCAGAGATCGTCACCAGCCAGATCTGCGCTCTTCAGGATAAGCTGTGCGCCAAGGCCGATTTGTACGCCCAGCAGGATCGTGCGCGGCGTCAGCCGTTGAAACCGGCTGACGAGCCCGGTCAGCCCCAGAACCAGCAGTACAACGCCGATGACGATCCCGCTCGCCATGACGTCAGCCGCCGTCATGGCTCCTGTGATCGCGAGCGCTGCGATCACTTTCATTGGCTGAACCGGCACGGGACGCCGGTAGATCAGGCCAGTCGCAATAGCAAAAATTCCGAAACTGACAAGCAGTCCGGAAGCGTCATAGGCGCCAACAATCAGCAATCCGATCATCAGGGGCAGAAAAACGCCGAGATCGCCGAATGCGCCCGAAGCGTCTCCGATCCAGCGTCGCCAGCCTGTTTGCGGCAGATGTCTTGCGTTTGTCATGGCCGTTTCCATCCCTGCCGTCCCGAAAATCGGCCCTGAGGCTCCGGGGCATGCAGAACGGGTATAGTCTGAGGCTTTAAAGCGTTAATTGCAAACTTGCGCAATCATCAAAACTGATGCAAAATTTCCTGAAAAATACAGGAAACGTCAAAGATCAGGAAATTATGCAGGATTTCGGAGAGTCCGTCTCCCTGGCATTGCGACTCGCATCAACGCTCGATCCCGACCTGATCGAGATCATCGGGCTTTCGCTGCGCGTCAGTCTTACTGCAATGCTCGTCGCCTGCCTCATCGGTTTCCCACTGGGGGCATTGCTCGCCATCAGCCGCTTTCCCGGCCACAGCATCGCCGTGATCGTCGTCAACGCGCTGATGGGCCTGCCGCCTGTGGTCATCGGCCTTCTGGTTTACCTGCATCTCTCCCGCGCCGGACCATTCGGCTGGCTGGGCCTGCTCTATACGCCCACGGCCATGATCATCGCGCAGACCATCCTGATTACGCCGATCATCGCCGCCCTGTCACGTCAGGTTCTGGAAGAGCTGCACAATGAATATGCCGAACAATTCCGCTCGCTTTGCCTGCCAAGGCGCACGATGATCGGCGCGCTAATCTGGGACGGGCGCTATGCGTTGCTGACCGTCGCGCTCGCCGGTTTCGGCAGAGCCGTCGCCGAGGTTGGTGCGGTCATTATTGTCGGCGGAAATATCGACCATCTCACCCGCATGATGACCACTGCGATCGCGCTGGAGACCTCGAAAGGCGACCTACCGCTCGCCCTGGCCCTCGGGCTTGTCCTGCTCATCATCGCACTTGGCGTCAATGCGCTGGTTATGGGGCTGCGCCTGACCGCGCAGCGTTACGCCTATGCTTGACCGCACCACCATCATGGACGCGAAAATCGATGCGGATAGCTGCGCCTCGCCGGGCGCACTTCTCCCGGTTGCGGTCCGCGGCCTTACTCTCAATATTACCGGCAAGCCGCTGATCAATGGCATGGATCTGACGCTCCCGGCTCACACATTCACTATGATCATGGGCGCAAACGGGGCCGGCAAGAGCCT
>JAHQVI010000070.1 GCA_019634405.1 Hyphomicrobiales bacterium | reverse complement strand
GGGAGGGCGGCACCCCTCTCCCGGTAGTTCCTTGTCAGCCCGTTCGCAGGGAAAGTCATAAGACAAGCATTTCCAGTTCAGACGGGCTCACGACAAGCGCTTAAGACTCTTGTTTTTACGCGCTTTCCAGGCGGCGAACCGGGGCTGCTTCGCCTGAAAGCGCTATAGCTGCCGCTTTCATTGCCAGTCGCCAAGAACGGCGTTCATGAGCGCCAGTGCGGCAACGCTTGCTGTATCGGCGCGCATGATCCGTGGGCCTAGCGAGATGGCGTGCACAAAGGGCAGGGCGGTGAGCATCTGGCGCTCGGTCCCATCAAAGCCGCCTTCCGGGCCAATCAGCAATGCTGCCGGGCCTGCGGGAATGGACCGCAGCCTTTCGATTGGCGAAGCGTGAGCGGCGGACTCATCGGCGAATATCAGCGAATGCTCTGGCGGCCAGGTCTTTAAAATGGTTTCCAGCTTTTCCGGCTCTGACACCTCCGGCACGCGCAGGACGCCACATTGCTCTGCCGCTTCGATCACATTTGCCTGCATACGTTCCAGCTTCACGCGCTCGACGATTGTTCGCCGTGTGATCACCGGCCGGATCGAGGCGGCGCCTAGCTCAGTCGCCTTCTGTACCATGTAATCCAGCCGGGCCTTTTTCAGCGGAGCGAAAAGATAATGGATTTCCGGGCCGTCCGTTTGTTTGCGTGTCTGCATCAGAACGCGCAATTGGCAGTCGTTTCGGCGGATCGCAGTGATTTCAGCCTGCCATTCGCCGTCGCGTCCGTTGAAGAGCAACACCTGCGCACCTGCCGTCAGGCGCATTACATTGCCCAGATAATGCGCTTGCTGCGGCGTGGTTTCAGCGCTTGAGCCGGCAGACAGTGGTGCGTTCACATGGAGCCGTATTGCGGAGTGCGGCGTCTCGCCGCTGGGTTTTGCATTTGCCTTCCGTTTCATGAGACGCAGATAAGGCGTGTGGTGTGATTGACGCAAGCGTCATGCGCGCTAGATTGGCTTCCGCTGACATAAAAGGCAGATCAAGATGACGCCGAACGCCCAAACGGACGATGTGCGCGTTTCCGATGCCCCGCCTGCAAACTGGGTGGACCGTTACATGCCGCCGTTCACCAAACCCTATTTGCGCCTGATGCGGGCCGATCGTCCGATCGGCACATGGCTGTTGTTGTGGCCATGCTGGTGGTCGGCCGCGCTGGCGTGGAATGCCGCGGGGATACAGATGCCCGATCTCTGGCTGCTTGCGCTGTTCGCCATTGGCGCGACCGCCATGCGTGGTGCGGGCTGTACCTATAATGACATTGCCGACCGCAAGTTTGATGCGCAGGTGGCGCGAACGCAGTCACGCCCCATTCCAAGCGGTCAGGTCAGTGTTTTGGGCGCGGCGGCGTTTATGGTTGCGCTTTCCTTCATCGGGCTGGCCGTGCTGTTGCAGTTCAATAGCTTTGCGATTGCTCTTGGTATGGGCTCGCTTGGTGTCGTAGCGCTCTATCCGTTCATGAAGCGCATCACCTATTGGCCGCAATTTGTGCTTGGCCTTGCCTTTTCCTGGGGCGCATTGATGGGCTGGGCGGAAGTTTTCGGCGGGCTCGCCTTGCCGGCCTATCTGCTGTATGCAGCCGCGATCATGTGGACGATCGGTTATGACACAATCTATGCGCATCAGGACAAGGAAGATGACGCGTTGGTCGGACTTAAATCGACTGCGCTAAAATTCGGTGTTAAAACAAAACCTTGGCTCATGCTGTTCTATGGCTTAACGCTGGTTTTGCTTGCCTCTTCGGGCCTGCTAGCGGGTGCAGACGGCTTGCTTTATTTAGGCATCGCGGCTGTCGCCATTCATTTTGGTTGGCAAATTGCGACGCTCGATGTTAACGATCCCGCCAATTGCCTGCACCGTTTCCGCTCAAATCGTGAGGCGGGCGCAATCATTTTTGCAGCCTTACTGGCGGATGCGGTCATCAAGCTGTAGACTGCGCCAGAATCACCCATTATTTGACGGTTGTTATCGCGGGACGGTCATGCAGAACGAGACAGAACCCAAGCAGCTCCTCCATCTTGTGTTCGGCGGTGAGCTGAAGAGTCTGGACGGCATCGAATTTAAGGATATTGATAAGCTGGATGTTGTCGGTATTTATCCGAACTACAAACAGGCTTATGATGCCTGGAAGGGCGCAGCCCAGAGATCGGTCGACAATGCAACGATGCGTTACTTCATTGTTCATATGCATCGGTTGCTTGATCCTGGCGACAATTAAAATCAGCCGCTTTGAAACCATTCGCGTTGGCCGCAGGGACGGGTTTGCGGCAGGGGAGACAAATGCTGAAACGGGTCTTGCGTTCGAAGATGTTCATCGCGGCCGCAAGTTCTGTAGTGGCAGGTTACATACGCTTCGTTTACGCGACATCGCGTATGGTGCCCAACCCCGATAAGCCAACCGAAACCATGCTTGGGGATAACCCGCTGGTTGCCGCGTTCTGGCATGGGCAGTTTCTGATTATCCCGGCGATCTCTCCGCCTGAGGGCCGTTATCATTGCATGGTGGCACGGCATGATGACGCCGAGTTGCTAAGCCGTACGCTGGCCAAGTGCAAACTTGGGCTGATCAGGGGCGCAGGGGCTGGCAAACGTCGGAAGGATCGTGGCGGGGTTCATGCCCTTAGGGCAGCTATCAAAACGCTTGAAGAGGGCAAGAGCATCGCTATGACGGCGGAGGTTCCGCCTGGACCTGCGCGGCGGACCAGCCCGGGCGTTGTGGCGCTCGCCAAGCATTCAGGTCGCCCGGTCAGGCCGGTTGCGGTCGCGACAAGCCGTTTCCTTACATTTGGAAATTGGAGCCGGTTCACGCTGAATCTGCCGTTTTCGCGGCTCGCACTGGTCGTCGGCGATGCGGTCCATGTTCCCTCCGATGCAGACGAAGCTCAGCTCGAAATGGCGCGACTTGCTATTGAGCAAGGGCTTAACGATGTAACGCGGCGCGCCTATGAAGCGGTAGGCCGTGATGCAGCGGATGCGACGCCGGTGGAGGCTGGCGGGCGTCTGAAGCCAGGTCTGAGCTATCGCGCTTACCGGACTGTCAGTCGTCTGATTCGCCCGTTTGCGCGCATTTTGCTACGACGTCGAAGCAGAAACGGCAAGGAGATTGCCGCGCGGCTCGATGAACGCATGGGGATCGCGGCGATCCCGCGGCCGGGCAAGAAGCTGCTCTGGTTTCACGCGGCAAGCGTTGGCGAAACCAATGTGGTTCTGCCGCTGATCGACACGCTGCATCGTGAGCGCCCCGATCTCGGCATTCTGCTGACGACGGTTACGGTGACATCGTCCAAAGTCGCCGCCTCGCGCCTTCCACCGGGCGCGATCCACCAATTCGTGCCGCTCGATACGCCTGCTTTCGTAAAGCGCTTCCTTAATCACTGGAAACCGTCCATGGCGCTTTTTATCGAGTCGGAAATCTGGCCGAATCTTGTCATGGACGCCGACCGCCGGCGTATTCCCGTGGTTCTGCTCAATGCGCGTCTGTCGGAGCGTTCGTTCCGGCGCTGGTTGAAGCTGCGCGGCTTCAGCCGCCCCCTCTTTGCGCGGTTTGCCGTCGTGCTGGCCCAGAGCGAAGGGCTTGCAAAGCGGATCGTAAAACTCGGCGCGCCAAAAGTCATTGCCGCAGGAAACCTCAAATTCGACGCACCGGCGCTTCCTGTCGATATGGCGGAGTTGACGCGTCTGCGGGCGCGTGTCGGCGAGCGGAGGATCTTTCTCGCTGCGAGCACGCATCAGGGCGAAGAGGAGATGGTCGCCGAGGTTCACAAGAAACTCTGCGAAGAAGACGCGTCGCACCTGACAATCATCGTTCCGCGCCATCCTGAGCGTGGTGAGAAGATTGCCGCTATGCTGACATCGCAAGGGGTTGGCGTTGCCCGGCGTTCGGCCAATGAGGAGCTGAGCGCGAACATATCGGCTTATATCGCTGATACGCTTGGCGAACTCGGCCTGTTCTACAAGCTTGCGCCTTTTGCGCTGGTCGGGGGCTCGATGACGCCGGTCGGAGGGCATAATCCAATTGAGGCGGCCAAGCTCGGTTGCGGTGTGATTACCGGACCGCATTGGCATAATTTCCCCGAAGTCTATCAGGCGCTCGCCGAAGCGGGCGGCTGCCGTTTCGCAACGTCGCCTGAAGATCTGTGGCAGACCGTCCATGCGCTGTATGAGGATCCGGCAAGCCTTTCCATCATGAAGGCGAATGCCGACAATGCGGTTCGCAATCTGAGCGGTGCGTTGAGCCGAACGATGGCGGCTCTGGAGCCATTCCTGCCGCCGAAGGAAACGCAATTGCCGGATGCGCAGGACCAGAAGGCCTATGCGTCTTGAGCCTCCCAGCTGGTGGTACGGCGACACGCTCGCGGACCGTTTAAAGGCGGCGCTGCTGATGCCGGTCGGCGCGCTTTATGATCAGGGCGTAAAGGCCCGCTTTGCGTTGACGACGCCCTATCGATCGACCTTGCCTGTCGTCTGTATCGGGAATTTTACCGTCGGCGGGGCTGGCAAGACCCCGCTTGCGCTGGCCACTGCAGCGATGCTGCGCGAGCTTGGCCATAGTCCAGCTTTCCTGACGCGCGGATTTGGCGGACGGTTGGCAGGCCCGCATTTCGTTGATCCAGACAAGGACGTTTTTGCCGATGTTGGCGACGAAGCGCTGCTGCTGGCGCGTGCGGCGCCAACAGTTCTGTCTCGTAAGCGCTCCGACGGGGCGCGGGCGATCGAGGCGAGCGGCGCGAGTGTGATCGTCATGGATGACGGATTTCAAAATCCTAGTCTTGCGAAAGACCTGTCGCTGATTGCAGCCGATGTGTCGGCGGGGCTCGGCAATGGCCGTGTCTTTCCGGCAGGCCCGCTGCGCGCCGCGCTGAGCTTTCAGAAAAGGCGCGCCGACGCTTTGGTGCTGATTGGCGAGGCGGATGCGCAACCGGGATTGGCCGGTTTGAAGCTCCCCGCAATTCACGCTGTTCTTGAGCCTGCCGGTGATCTGGGGTGGCTGAATGACCGGCCTGTGCTGGCATTTTGCGGCATTGGACGTCCGCAGAAGTTCTTCGATACGCTGAAAGATGCAGGTGCAACCCTTGCGGATCAGCAGGGGTTTCCTGATCATCATCCGTTTAGCGAGGGCAATGCGCGCTCATTGCTGAAGCAGGCGGCGGCGCTTGGCGCGCAACTTGTGACGACTGAAAAGGATTGGTCGCGTCTTAGCGAAGGCGAGGGCGCGATCGCTGAACTTAAGGTAGCTGCTCGAACTTTGCCGGTTAAGCTAGGTTTTAGCGCGGATGGCGCCGAGCATTTGCTGCGGCTGCTGCGAAATCTTCCGACATTGCATCGGTGATTTGGCTAGTGTCTTGCGAGCATACGGCAAATTTTATCGATTATCCGGCTGGTTCACCACGCAATCGTGACTTGCAATTGAAATCTTAGGGCATGATTTTTTCTTGAAAGCGATAATGGAGAAAGGGCCATGCTAAGCCGCCGTGATCTGCTGGCAGGTATAACTGCCATGTCTGCGCCAATGTTGGCGATACAGGCCTCCGGCGTTGTGCGCGCCGAAACCGAAGGGCAGTTCGAAATTAGCCGGACGCCTGAAGAATGGCGCAAGATACTGACCGGGGAGCAATTCTACATTCTGCGCGAGCATGGTACCGAGCGTCCCTATTCCAGCCCGCTGAACGATGAGAAACGGGTCGGGCTCTATCATTGCGCCGGTTGCGATTTACCGCTCTATTCCTCGGAAACCAAATATGACAGTGGCACCGGATGGCCAAGTTTTTGGCAACCGCTGGAAAATGCGATCGGTACGAGCGAGGATCGCAGTTTCTGGCTTCTTGTCCGCACCGAAGTTCATTGCCGTCGCTGTGGCGGCCATCAGGGACATGTGTTCGACGATGGACCCGCACCGACGGGGCTTCGCTACTGCATGAATGGCGACTCGATGACGTTCAGACCGGGACCGTCTCAGCCTGAAAAGTCCGCCACCTGAACGGATGACTGTCCGGATATTGGAGATTGACCGATGCTATCCCGCCTTCTGACTGCCTTTTCGATGCTTCTGGCTGGTTCCCTGCCGCTTACCGCGCAGACGGAAGAGAAGGCGAGCGCTATCTTCGCGGGGGGATGTTTCTGGTGCATGGAACCACCTTATGACGAGACCGACGGCGTTTCCGCGACGATTTCAGGCTATTCAGGCGGATCAGAGGAAGAGGCGACCTACAAGCAGGTTTCCTCAGGCGCTACGCAGCATTTCGAGGTTATAAAAATCGACTATGATCCGGCCAGGGTCAGCTACGAACAGCTATTGAATATATTCTGGCGCAATATCGATCCGTTCGATGCCGACGGGCAGTTTTGTGACAAAGGCGACCATTATAAATCGGCAATTTTTTACGGCAATGAAAATGAAAAGGTGCTTGCAGAGGCATCCAAGAAGGCTATAGAAGAAAAATTGGGGCGCGAGGTCGCGACGGATATTCTGCCAGAAAGCAAATTTTATGCGGCAGAAGATTACCATCAGGATTACTACATGAAAAATCCGATTCGCTATAAGTTCTACCGCTACTCTTGTGGCCGCGATGCGCGACTCGAAGAGGTCTGGGGCAAGAAGTCTTCCTAGGGCCTTATAATTTGCAATTCTACGGGCATTTTTAATGGAGAACTATTTCCTGCTTTTCAGTGTAGCTCTTATATGCGGTGGACGCTCGCCTGTGATGCAGGTCTGGCGGGTTCCTACTGTTTCTTGTTCCTGACTTCGAGGAAACGCTGAAGTGAGATACCAGCATCCGCATAAGCTTCCTGAAGCTCGACGCTCCAGTAACGAAGCATTTCAAGCGGGATTTTCTTGCCGGTAACAGCACAGGTCACAAATGAACCGGGGGATAATATTTGAAATTCTCCGTCCAGATAACGCAGGCGCGCTTCACCTTCTCTTGTGAACTTACGATCAAATCTGTTCATTAAACTGCTTTTATTTTTCCAAAGTTGTTCATATGGCGGTTGACGAATTCCAAAATGAACGCTGGCGGCGATGATTTCAAGCCGATACGCCAAAAGCCGCTCATTAAAATAGCTGTCCCTGCTTGTTGGGCTTGGGCGGAGAGGTTGCCGGCGCCTCGGAATTGTCAGCCTTTGCGGGGTTTTGCGTTTTTTTCACCGGTCCGGAATGCTGTTCCTCCACGACATCCATGATCTGTGCGCCGAGACGGCCGTCGCTGAACTCCAGCTGAACCCGGCCTGCGCTCTGAGCGGCTTTGGCCGTCCGCAGCGTACCAGCACCATCATGCACCAGGACGAAACCGCGATCCAGAACGCTTTTATGGCTCAGGGTTCGCAGCAGCTTGGACAGGTTGTCTAGCCGGTTGCGGTTCTGGTTTACGATTGTGGTGACTGACTGACGGTTGCGGCCAGAGACGATATCGAGTCGTTCGCGCATCTGTCTGGCTGGTGCGCGTAACAGACCCGGCTGCAACCGGGCGGAGCGCCGTTCAAGCCGGAGATGGTGCTGTTGTACAAGCCGGCGAAGCACCTGCCAAATCTCGCGATCGACCGCACCGATGCGCTCCTGAGCGCGTTCGACACGCTGTGCGATCAGGCGGATATCGAGGCGGCCTTCCCAGCGTTCGAGCCGCGCCCGCTTCTCTGAGGAAAAGCTGCGAAGCGCAACCGAGAGCCGCCCGCTTGCCGCGTCGTATCGCTGGCGCGCAAAACCGATCAGGTCTTGCGGTTTCGGCAAGCCGCGTATGGCTGCGCGAAGATCGGAGCGGTTTGCCTCGACCAGACGATGGATCGCCTGACGTTGGCG
>JAHQVI010000069.1 GCA_019634405.1 Hyphomicrobiales bacterium | reverse complement strand
GTTCCGTGTGAAATGTGCCCTGCGAGCCGGTGAGGCCCTGGCAAATCACTTTAGTATCCTTATCGACGAGAACCGCCATTTTGTAACTCCTTAGGCATTGGGTGTCGAGATTGCATTCTTCAGCCTCTCGTAATTATTTCCAACTTGGTTTGATCAGTACGCCATGGTGAAAAACAAGACTTGCAATCTGAAGATGCAGGCGATTTATCTCATAAAAGCCGCGTCGAATTTCACGTTTTATATACTGAAAACCTTTTTCCCGGACTTCCTTCGTCTTGACATATGAGTTGGGGGAGGCTCGTTCAGGCTCATTCCCTTGCCGGATCAGGGCAGGATTGACCTGATATATTTTTAGCTTTTTTGAAATCGGGGACGCATTGACATTAAAAATAAGGTGGTCAATCGGTAGATCCACATGTTTGTAAGACGTGATGTGGGTTGCTGCTTTGCGGCTCGCAATATATCCCGCACACCCCATGTGCCGAGACTGTAGTTGACGTAAGACGCGACCGCGATGTTTGGTCTTAATTTTTCCTAGTAATATCCGGGTGCTATTATTACGCCATTTTTCTATTTTTACGACGTCTGCATCTGTTGGCCACCAGCTTAAATCTTCGATCCAGCTTTTGAGATCCGGCGAAACAAAAACATCATCCTCTAAAATCAGACAATAATCAGCATTGCCTGCCAGAAACTGCTTTAGAGCATTCAGATGACTGAGCGTGCATGCCATATCATGCATGCGAAGCATGCCCCAACGTCCATAACGTCTGAAAGTTTCAGAGAAAAACTCACTATCAGCTTTCGACGCATCAACAGCATCAAAGAATTTGGCTTCAAGCCCTGCCTTGGCAAACTCTTCAACCATATGTTCACGCCGCTCAACCGCTCGACTCAAGCTGATGATGCGTAATTCAAGTCTCTGATTCAGCGAAGTCACGGGCGTTGTATTGCCAGCAGGGTACGTTTCAGCATTCGGCATCGTCAAACCGCCTCAATATGTTCAGTGCAGCTAAGCTGCAGCACGAACCTGTTCAACGATTTTCTGTGCGGCGTCGGCCAGATCGTCAGCCGGTATGACCGCCAACCCGCTTTCGCGCAGCGTTTGCTTGCCAAGCTCCACATTCGTGCCCTCAAGGCGGACGACCAGCGGAACCGAGAGGTTCATCTCGCGCACGGCCGCAATGATGCCTTCCGCGATGATGTCGCAGCGCATGATACCGCCGAAAATGTTGACCAGAATGCCTTTGACGTTCGGGTCGCGCAGGATGATCTTGAAGGCTTCGGTCACTTTTTCCTTGGACGCGCCGCCGCCCACATCGAGGAAGTTGGCCGGTTCTTCGCCATAAAGCTTGATGATGTCCATCGTCGCCATCGCAAGACCGGCGCCATTCACCAGACAGCCGATATTGCCGTCGAGCTTGACGTAGGACAGATCGAATTTCGAAGCTTCGATCTCCGCGGGATCTTCTTCTTCAAGATCGCGGAGCTCCATAATGTCGGCATGGCGGTAAAGTGCGTTGCCGTCGAAATTCACCTTGGCGTCCAGGCAAAGCAGATCGCCCGCTTCGGTAACGATGAGCGGATTGATCTCCAGAAGCGCAATATCCTTTTCGACGAACGCACGGTAAAGATTGCCGATCAGCTTGACGCATTGCTTGATCTGGTCGCCTTCGAGGCCGAGCGCGAATGCGATCTTGCGGCCATGAAAGGCCGAGAACCCTGAAGCCGGGTCAATATCGAGCGTTATGATCTGTTCGGGCGTCTTGTGGGCGACTTCTTCGATGTCCATCCCGCCTTCAGTGGAGGTGATGAAGGATACGCGCGAGGTCGCACGGTCGACCAGCGCAGAGAGATAGAGTTCGCGCTTGATGGCCGAGCCGTCTTCGATATAGAGCCGGTTGACGGCCTTGCCGTCCGGCCCGGTCTGAATGGTTACTAGCGTGTTGCCGAGCATCTCGCGGGCGAACTGGCCAACTTCCTCGACCGATTTCGCAAGCCGCACACCGCCCTTTTCACCGGCTTCAGGCTCCGTGAAACGGCCTTTGCCGCGTCCGCCTGCATGGATCTGGGCTTTTACGACCCAGACAGGACCGGGAAGAGACTGAGCCGCGCTGACGGCCTCCTCAGGCGTAAAAGCCACCACGCCCTTTGATACGGGAACGCCGAATTCTTTCAGGACCGCCTTTGCCTGATATTCGTGGATATTCATACGTCAGCTCCAGCTTCTAAATTCGAAAAAGGGCGCAAAATGCGCCCTGACCTGGTTAGATTACGACCCCGTTTGCGCAAGGCCGGGGGCGATGCGCACACAAGCTTCCACAAGGGACTGAACGGCTCCGACCGAACGGGTAAAGTCAGCCCGTTCGTGAGCATTGAGGTCGATTTCGACAACACGCTCGACGCCCTTGGCCCCAATCACGACCGGCACACCGATGTAAAGCCCCTTAACCCCATACTCGCCATTAAGGTGAGCCGCGCAGGGAAGAACACGCTTCTTGTCCTTGAGATAGGACTCGGCCATGGCGATGGCGGACGCGGCAGGCGCATAATACGCAGAGCCGGTCTTCAGCAGGCCAACAATCTCGGCTCCGCCGTCGCGCGTACGCTGCACGATCTCGTCAAGACGCTCCTGCGTGATCCAGCGCATCTTGATCAGATCGGGAAGC
Organism: Hyphomicrobiales bacterium; assembly: GCA_019634405.1. Taxonomy (GTDB): domain Bacteria; phylum Pseudomonadota; class Alphaproteobacteria; order Rhizobiales; family Rhodomicrobiaceae; genus JAHQVI01. The sequence goes on along the minus strand of JAHQVI010000069.1, from coordinate 4,631 downwards.
GGAATGCCCGCAACGGTCGAATAGCGCACCAGCGGTACCATCGTATCGCCGTGGCCGCCCATCACGAAGGCGTTCACATCTTCGACGGACACGTCAAATTCGTTCGCAAGGAAATGGCGGAAACGGGCAGAATCAAGCACGCCTGCCATGCCAACGACCATGTTGCGCTGAAAGTCGGTAATCTGCTGCAGCGCCCAGACCATTGCGTCAAGCGGGTTGGTAATGCAGATGACAAACGCATTTGGCGCGTATTTCTTGATGCCGGCGCCGACCTGTTCCATGACCTTGAGGTTGATTTCGAGAAGGTCGTCGCGGCTCATGCCCGGCTTGCGAGGAACGCCGGCCGTAACAATCACGACATCTGCATCCTGAATATCGACGTAATCATTGGTGCCGCGAAGATTGCTGTCAAAGCCGTCGACCGGCGCGGACTCGGCAATATCGAGCGCCTTGCCCTGAGGCATGCCCTCAACGATATCAAACACCACCACGTCGCCCATTTCCTTGAGACCGATGAGATGGGCGAGCGTGCCGCCAATCATGCCTGATCCTATGAGGGCGATCTTATTCCGCGCCATTTGCTACTCCTTCGCTTGGTTGCGCCGAGCCATCTGGGAAGTGCCTATCGCGATTGTTGCAGCACTGCAAGACGGCATCGTAAAATCTTTCGTGTCTTACATCCATATCCTCTCAATGCACACCGCCGAGCGCCGAAAAGGGAAAAAAATACTAACTAAAGGATGGTTTGAATCGGTGAATATGCCCGGATCGTGCGCGATTTGATCTTGCGAAAGGCATGAATTCGTATTGTGGAGTTTCAAAGGCCAGATGAGGCAGTGAAGGCTATTGATTCTGGCGGCAGATCTTCAGCATGGCTTCGGTTTCTACTGTCCTTCGGGGTTTGAGACTGTCGGGACTTGCCTCCCTTGCAAGCTTGATGACGCACGCGGCAAGATCTTTATCTTCCATTAAGGGCAATATTTGGCGCATGTCCGATCCGATTCCTGACCATATTTCCGTCTCCTCCGGACGGGCCCGCGCAAATGGCCCTTCGACGAATTCGATCATCTCCCGGACACGGTCCAGCGAGAGCGGATGTGTCATCTGCAGCAGGACGGACGCCTTTTCCTCTTGCGTGTTTCCGAATTCGACCGGGTGCAGAAGATTGTAGATCTGCGCCTGAAAAAACAGGAAAGCGCCAAGCGGCGGCGTATTGGTGCGCAGCATTATGTCCAGCGCGAATGCGTCAGCCTCTCTCTCGTCGGCTCGCGCCTGCTCAGCGGAAATGGCGTTGATCGGCTTGTGCCGGTAAATAATGTGCGCCAGCTCATGCGCGATAATGAACGCAAAGGCTTCGTTGCGAAGGCTCAGCGAAAGCTCATCGACGCGCTTGTCCGTCTTGTAGGCGTCGGGCGGCACGCCGAGCGCTTCGAGTAGTCGGGGAAATCTACCATCGGGAAAATCCGCCCGATCGCGATAGCGCAGCATCGTGAAATAGAGATCGATCGCGCTGTGATTGTAATTGTTGACTTGAAGCCATGCGTAAGCGGTGGCCAGATCTTCCAGCGCCTTGAGCGACATGACCGGCATGATCATGGTTCGTCCGTCGGTCGTTGCGGCGGAATCCATCAATGGATCGTCAGGCGTAGGAAAAGGAAAACTGAATTCGAAATCGCTGGCGGCGCGAACTTCTTCTTCCGTAAGCGAAGGCTTGATGCCGATACTGTAAATCCGAAAGACTGCATTTCTCAGCCGAACCGCTTCTGCTTCAAGGTCGACGCGCGAATAAATCTGGGCGTTTGCCTGCAACGACAGGGCAAGCAGAACAGCGCCGGTCAGCAAAGCGCCATGGAGCAGTCGGCTGGCCCTGAGCATTTCATCCTCATGTAAATAAATTCATCTTACGAAATGTAACGTAGTGTGTCACTGATGCCCCATTCCGATGTCAGTTTTGTGTCTGAAGTGCTTATGGTACATTGCAATGAGGCAAAGCAGCTTGAGGGGCGCACCCAATGGTCTTGAAATTATGTCTTCCGGCTTTGCTTGCCTTGCTTTTCTCTCTTACCTCCGCATCCGCAGAAGACGTTGATCTCGAACTGGTCTTTCTTGCCGACAGTTCCGGGTCGATCGACACCGCCGAAAGCATGTTCCAGCGCGAAGGCCATGCGCGCGCCATTACGCATCCTGATGTGATTTCAGCGATAAGACAGGGGCTTTTGCAGCGTATCGCGGTCACTTATGTCGAATGGGGAAATGCGAGCCATCAGGATGTTGTTGTGCCCTGGACGATTATCGACGGGCCTGAAAGCGCAAAGCAATTCGCAAAGGACCTGATTTCGGCGCCACGGCGGGCGCGTGGCTTCAATGCGATCGGCAGTGCGCTGAGCAAGGGCCAGCAACTCATTGAAAGCAACGATATTCGCGGGACACGCATGGTTATGGACCTGTCCGGCGACAGTGCAAATAACTGGGACGGCGTGCCGATCAGGCTGGCGCGGGACAATGCTGTCGCCGCCGGAATGGTAATCAACGGCCTGCCAATCCTGTGCCGCGAACTCGATTGCGGCGGTCGACCCGTCTCTTACGATCTTGAGAAGGCGTTTGAAGAGAGAATTATCGGAGGACCCGGCGCATTTGTCGTAACAGCGCGCGACCGGGCCAGCTTTGAGATGGCGGTGCGCCGCAAGCTGATCCTCGAAATCGCCGGCTATGAACCGGCGTTTCCCGAGCGTTTTGGTTTCGAAGTTCGTTATGGTGCAACGGCCGAACCTCCCGCAGACCCGTCCGCCAATTGAGCCCTTGTCATGGCGACGCCGTCAAAACCAGCGGCACTGGCCCGATCCCCAGGATGTCGAACATAGCGCAAGCTCGTAGAGGAAGTTCGCGACCGGCAGGTCGAACAATGTCACGAGCCACCAGATCAGGATGAAAATCCCCATCGAGATGAGAAGCGCAGGTATGTACCACAATCGGGAAAGATAAACGACCCGGGCCGCGAACAGACTTTCCTCTTCGCCGGGGGGGATGTCTTCGGTTTCGTCTTCCTCTTCGTCCTCGCCTTCGTCTTCATCGGAGTCAGGGCGAGGGGAAGAAATCCCCGCAAGCGCGATGCCGGTCGCGGGCGTGAGAGGCATGAACAGGGATCCGATCGCAATCGTCAGCAGCGCAAGCGTGGGAATGATCGGCGTCAGCAACATTCCGGTGACGAAAAGACCTTCGTTCCAGGGGGCGGTTACGGCTTGTGACGCCGTGCTGCGCCAGTCAAAGCCGTCGCGTCCGAAAATGGATAAGAGCGTATCGGCCAGTTCCAGCCCGATAGGGAGAAGAGCGGCAAGTATGACAACCAGCGTGAGCGCAGCTATGACATCGGCGATCAGCACAAGGATGGCCATGCTGTAGCCGCCTATGGTGTGCTGCAACGTGCCGATAATGGTGATGTGAAACCGGGTAATTGCCCAGCTTCCCCAGTCGATCAGGGCGTTGAGAACCGGCAGGATCACAAAGAAGAGCAACAGAAAGAACGCAAAGTCCTTTGCGAGCGTCAAGGCGACGATGGTCACGATGATGAGCGCGATCAGAAATGCCCAGACCCCTGCGAACGCGAAGGCGATGGCAAAGGCGAGCGCGAAGGCGAAACCACCGATGATCGCGAAGAATACCGTTCCGACATCGGAAATTTCGCCGGCCACGCTCGACGCCACGGCAAAGGAGATGGCGAACGCGAAGACGACCGCAAACGCGCCGAGAGCGATGCGGGTAATGATTTCAGCCAGTTCGTTATCACCGCCGATCGAACTCCACATCCGGCGAAAAAACGCGTAGCCAACCCGGAAAAGAGAGCCGGTTGCGACTGAAACCACGATCACGCCAAAAAAGAAAAGTAGGATCTCACCAAATGAGATTTCACTGGCGCCATAACCTGCCAGCACGCTGGCAAGGAGAAACAGCGCGACCGGAAAGGCAAACGCTATCGCTACGCAACGCTCGAACGCCTGCCCGCTCCATCGCCTGCCGAACCATCGTTGCAACCAGTCGTCATAGTTGGTTATCGACGCCATGAAACGGTAAAAGACGCCGCCTTCGCCAAGTCTGGCGCGGATATCCCGACGTTGTTCGGGATCGGCTATGTTCTCCAATAAGGCGTCGCGCGGAAACGGCAGAAGCCATAACAGGATCGTAACCAGTAGTATGAGCATTGCAGAGATCGAGCCAGTCACGCTCCATCCCTGCCAACTGATCAGCTCAAGACCAGAACCGGCCGGCTCCATATTCTTAATACCCCCACCCCTAACTCGTTGCGCATCCTGCAAAAGTGTGGCGCGACTTGCAAGATTACTTTTTATATCACATGCGTAAATGTTGGCGATTGGCTGATTTGTCTCGCAATTGGATCAATTTGAGACAGCGCATCATCATATTTCCGGAAACGGATCATTCATCATCAGCGGCGGTCGAGGAGACGTCTTGCTATGACCTGGGCCTGAATTTCCGCAGCGCCTTCGAAGATGCTGAGTATGCGCGCATCACACAGCACACGGCTGATAGGGTATTCGAGCGCAAAACCATTGCCGCCATGGATCTGTACGGCATTGTCCGCCGCCGCCCACGCCACGCGGGCCGCCAGTAGCTTG
>JAHQVI010000068.1 GCA_019634405.1 Hyphomicrobiales bacterium | reverse complement strand
CTCTCATCTGCGCAGAAGATCAAGGAAGAGCTGGACGCCAAGCGTATCGAGCTAGAGCAGGCGCAGCGCAATGGCAATCTAACGCTCGCCGGCGAGTTGGCCTATGGCGTGATCCCCGAGCTCGAAAAGAAAATCCGCGATGTCGAGGCTGAAGGCGGGACAGGCCGGATGATGGAAGAAGAGGTCAAGCCGGATCATATTGCGGGGGTAGTGTCGCGCTGGACGGGCATTCCGGTAGAGAAAATGCTCGAAGGCGAAAAGGAAAAGCTGCTTCATATGGAGACCTTGCTTGCCAATCGCGTCATTGGGCAGGCCGAAGCGGTTCGCGCCGTGTCGACTGCGGTCAGACGTTCCCGGGCAGGGCTGCAGGACCCGAATCGCCCTATGGGTTCGTTCATTTTCCTCGGCCCGACGGGCGTCGGCAAAACCGAGCTGACGCGTGCGCTTGCCGCGTTTCTCTTCGATGACGAAAACGCGATGGTCCGCATCGATATGTCGGAATATATGGAGAAACATTCCGTAGCCCGACTGATCGGAGCGCCTCCTGGCTATGTCGGCTATGAGGAAGGTGGCGCTTTAACAGAAGCGGTGCGGCGCCGGCCGTATCAGGTGGTACTGTTTGACGAGATCGAAAAAGCGCATTCGGATGTGTTCAATGTCCTGTTGCAGGTGCTCGATGACGGCCGTCTGACCGACGGGCAGGGCCGCACTGTGGATTTCCGCAATACGCTGATCATCATGACGTCAAACCTGGGTGCGGAATATCTTGTTCAGCAGGCTGACAATGAGGAGCCGGAAATCGTTCGCGCTCGGGTGATGACGACGGTCCAGCAGCATTTTCGGCCCGAATTCCTGAACCGCGTCGATGAGATCCTCGTATTTCACAGGCTCAAACGTGAGCATATGGCTTCGATCGTAGACATACAGATGACGCGGCTTCAGAGGCTGCTTGATGAACGGCAGATCGTTATTCAGCTGGATGCCGCTGCCCAGGAATGGCTGGCGATGGAAGGGTATGATCCTGCCTATGGCGCAAGGCCGCTGAAGCGTGTCATTCAGAAAAATGTACAGGATCCGCTGTCGGAGCTGGTGATCGAAGGCAAGGTCAATGATGGCGACACCGTTCATGTTTCCGCCGGCGAGTCCGGGCTGGTCATCAACGGAGAGGAAGTCCGTCGGGCTGCCGCCTGACTTCACGTTCATTCGTCAAAATGGCGGTTCTTGAAGCCGCCATTTTTTTCGTTGGTCACCCCGGTCGTTTCAACTTCAATTGAGACGCTGCTCAGCCGGTTTTACGAAAAAGATGTCCGAGCCGCCGCTCGCGGCTATCGGGTCCATACTGAAATGTGCGCGCATTTGTGTTTTCCGACAAATCACTTACCTTACTTTTCCATATCATCTGAACAGGTTTTCACAGTGGTTATGCAGGTGCAGGTCTCCGTCAAATGCTAAGTCCGGCAAGAGTTTTGTCTCCTCTGCAGAAGGAACATGTGCGAATCTTGCCCTTGGCAAGAAGCTCGCCTTGACAAAAGAGCGGCGAAACATTGCGATGCTGCTATTACCACTCTTCAAGCGATGTGGGGCCGCATATGCCGTCATATTTGCCGATCAAACGATGGATGGACCCTACGGAGCGGGTTCGAACCGCGGAGGGCCTTCAGGCTTTACGGCAAAAACTGCGTGCGGAGGTTATCGAGCGCGCCGGCCGTGATTCGCTGCTGATAGCAACGTGGAACCTGCATGAATTCGATTCCAACAGACATGGCCATGGCCCGCGCTTGCGGGAATCCTTCTATTACATTGCGGAGGTGATTTCGGCGTTCGATCTTGTGGTTCTGCAGGAAATTAGCAGGAATCTCGACGCCCTTGAGGATCTCTTGGCCATACTTGGCCCGGAATGGGATTATGTTGCGACGGATACGATTGAAAGCGCCAGCGGTGCGGACGAACGCATAGCTTTCGTTTATCGAACGTCAAAGCTTATCCATCGGAAGATTTCAGGCGAAATTGTTCTGCCCGGTGGTCAGCAGATTGCGGCGCGGGGCCGGATGGTCCAGGAAAACGAGGCGACCGAGTTGCAATTTAATCGCGGGCCGTTCCTTGTGGCATTTCAGGCCGCTGGAGGGTTCAATTTCAACCTGTGTACATTGCATATCCGTTATGACGGCCATAAGGCACAAGGTCTGGAGCGGTATCGCGGGCGTTTTGAATCGATTGCGCGTTTCCTGCGGGACCGCCAGGATCGCGAACGGGAAGATTACGTTCTGCTCGGCGATTTCGGAATTGGCGCGCCGACGGATTTTTTTGCGCGTATTCTGGAGCAATATGGTTTCAACGTTCCCGAGGCTCTGACGCGCCGCCGTGCGAATCTTGATGCTGAGCACTATTACGACCAGATTGCCTTTCGTCCGGTCGAGGATCGTCTCGAACTTGCCGGGAGCGGCGTTTTTCGTCCGTTCGACGCGGTTTTTCGTATGAATGACAACGATTTCAGAGCCTATCGTGATCTGATGCCGGAAGAGAAGGCTGATGATTTGTGGAATGGCGGTCCGCAAGGTTACTACAATGACCAGTGGCGCAGCTGGCAGATGTCGGATCACCTTGTTCTGTGGACTGCGCTCAAGGTCGATTTTTCGGACCATTTCATCGAGCAGGTCCGCAAATCAGGTTGATGGAACGGAATAATCGGTTCTAAAACTATCAGGATAAAGACAGTTCGCGTACAGATGCGGCGCAACCCCGGTTGCCTCGGCATATCGCCTGCAATTGCGGACGCCTCGCCGCAATCATTCGTCGGCTGAGGCGACCCTTGTTTTGACCGGTGTACGACGCATCAGTTCATCGATACGCTCTGCTTCCTTTCGGAATTCAGCGAGCATCCGGCTGTTGAGCTGACGGCTCCGCGGCACGTGAATTTTCAGCGGATTGGTTGGTCTCTCATTGACTTCGACCTGGTAATGCAGATGCGGTCCGGTGGACAGGCCGGTCGTCCCGACATAGCCTATCAACTGGCCCTGCCGGACTTTTGCGCCTTTTTTGATGCCTTTTTCGATCTTGCTGAGATGGCTGTACGATGTCCTATAGCCATTGCCGTGACGTATACGGATGAAATTTCCATTGCCGCCGTGACGGCCGGCCATTACGATCGTTCCATTTCCCGCCGCCATGATGGGCGTTCCGGTCGGAGCGGCCCAATCAACACCGTTGTGCATTTTCTTCACGCCAAGCAAAGGGTGGCGTCTGTAGCCGAAGCCGGAGGTGAAACGCCCGGACTTGATCGGTTTGCGCATAAGGAATTTGCGGGAGTTCGACCCCTCGGTGTTGTAGAAATCGACCTCACCGTCAGGCGTACGAAAACGATAATATTTATAAGTCTCGTCAGCGATGGTCATTCCGACGTAGAGAAGTTCACCCGGCTTTTCGGTTCCGTCGTCCATTTGCTCGACGTCGAAAAACAATTCAAATCCGTCGCCGGGCCGAACTTTCTGCTTATAGTCGACGTCATAGCTAAAAACGCGCAGAAAATCCTTCATCAATTGGGACACGAGCTCTTCTTTCAGGGCTGCGCCATAGATGCTGTCATAAAGCGTTGCACGACTGACCGTTTTGACCTGGGTAGCCGTCTTCGTCACCCTGACATGATTGTCCGACAGTCGATATTCACCGCCGATCAGCTCAACCGTTCCTTCGGATTTTACGCCGCTGAACAAGCTCATGCGGATCGGGTCCTTGCCGTCTTCTCTGTCGATGGCGGCCGCGAGCTTCAGGCGAACTTCCTGACCGGCGCGCAGGTTCAACCCGCCTTCTCTCGACATAAGAACTTCGCTGATTGCGTTTGCCTGAGATGCTTTGGCGCCGGCGTTTTTAAGGATACCGATCAAAGTATCGCCGCGCTCGACGATAAACGAGGTCAGCTCGGTATTGTCGTCTGCGTCATCGACCCCGGATGTCTTTACAAGGGTGGTTGTGCGCAAGAGGGTTTGTTGTGCCGGATCTGTCTGTTCGGTCGTATCCGCGGACGTGTTGCCTTCGGCAAATTGCTCGGGATCGGCAGAGGCGATGCGCGGCAGCGCGCTGGCTTCAGCAAGCACGACGTCGGCTTCGGCGACAATACGCTCAGCCTGCTCCTCAGTAAGTTGCTGACTGTCTTCTTCCGGCAAGAAACCACCGGCCAGTTCGACAATCTGCATCTTCATGAACGCGTTGTGGCGCGCTTTCTCCCGAGGTTCGACGGTTTCGCTGCTGTCACTATCGCTCTTTTGTTCGGCATATAGATCAAAGGGATTGAAAGGAGGAATCTCGTCACGGTTCTGCGGTTCCTCGGTCGACAGAGTGGCGAAGATGCGGATGTAAGGCTTGACCTTGATGAATTCGCGATTGTTGCGGCGTTCAACGATACTGTCCTGAATGACGTAACGTGTTGTGAGGCCCTTACTCGTCGTTTTTATTCTGTCAGTCTTTTGTCCGAGTGCTGCAACGGAGTCTTCGATGAGATTACCGGCTTCACGCGGTTTCAGCGTAGCCAGCGTTGCGCTGCGTAGCGAACCCACGACGCCGCTGCCGTCTTCAATACCGGTTGAAGCATAAATGGCGATACCGATGATTGCCACGCCGGAAGTGCCCACTATACAGGTGGAGATAAACCACTTGAGCCGTGATATTAGTCGCCGGGCTTTTGCGTCGCGAAGATATAGCTCCGGAAGGCGGCCTTTGCCGAATGGCTTATAGAGCTGCGGAACCTGACCTCTTGCGGCAGGCCTTACAGGGCGTGCCGGCAGATGGTTTTCATGCTCGACCAAATCAATCCCCCGAGATCGTGTGTGCGGGCGTTAGCCTGATCTTTCTGGCTCGCCTAGCGCCATATAACTATGAGACGTTCCAAATGTCTCTAATGAGGTGAACCGTTGCTGAAATTCGGTCCACAGTCTGTCAACAGTATGAGGTTATTCCATTACCTAGTTAATTTGATGTTTTGCGCATTACATATTTCGGTACGATTCAAATCGAATTCTGCACAAAATTATACTTTTTTCAATGCGTTAAGCGTCTGTTAAACAAATCGGCACACATTGTAACGCATCGAAGCTGATACTTCTAATCGGGCCTTAATAAGGCGTTTCGAATTGGAGCGAAGGCTGAAATAAAAAATTCAAAATTGGTTGTTGACATAGGCCTTGGGTGATCGTACAAAAGGTCCATCGACGACACAGTGTCGGAACGACGCCGGTGCTGCTGTCTCTAAGTAATGCCCACGAAGACGAAAAATTGCAGTTGACTTTATCGGTCATTTG
>JAHQVI010000067.1 GCA_019634405.1 Hyphomicrobiales bacterium | reverse complement strand
CATCCTTCCCGGATGCCAAAGCCAGCTCAATCTCACGCAAAACCTTCAGAATATCTTCGTCCGAATAACGCTTCCGCGCCATGTCGATCTCCCCTAACTGCTAACCAAAAACTGGCACAGTTTTAAGGGGCAAGGACAATCCGCGATCCCTACAGCATCGGATCGAAGAATGGATACCCGTTTTCAGTCCGATGCTTTCCTTTGTTTCCTCGTCAAACAAAGTTCAGTTTCATATAAAATTTTAGATTGCACTTAAAGTAGCTCTCAACCTCCTGCTGATATTGATACTTCGTGTTTTATGCGAAAAGTCTTCAAAGGAGGTCGTCATGCGTAAGCTCTCCCAATTACGGAAATCCGCAACGCGCTGGCTCAAGCTTGATTCTGAAAAAGGCGTCACTGCCATCGAATACGGCATCCTCGCCGCGTTGATTGCACTTGTAATCATTGGCGCTGTCACGCTTGTCGGTACGAACCTTAGCAGCACGTTCAACAACATTGCGGGCAAGGTTAACGTCACGACATCCAAATAAACAAACTACGGATTATAAAATTTGATCCCGGCAAACATTGATTAGCGGTTGGCGCATTCAAGATGCCCAACCGCAATCATGCGCGCGAAAAAACGGCCAATTCACCGCTGCGCGCATTTGCCAGACTCTAGCCAATTGCACCCAGATGCGGACACTGGCGACGCGTAAACGTTAAAGGCAATGAACATGGCGGTGGCCGTCGGTATATTTCAGATCGTTCTGTGGTCGGCTGCAATCTGTGTCCTGTTTCTTTGCACCCTGCAAGACCTCAGATCGCGCATCATTCCCGACCGCTACGTTCTGGCGATTGCCCTGATTGGCGCTGGCCTGATGGTGTCCGGCGCGGAAAGCTCCGTCTGGATCAGCCCGGTAATTGCCTTCGCAACGCTGGTCGCCCTCGGTTTTGCCGCGCATTTTGACGTCGTTGGCGGCGGTGACGCCAAGCTGATCGCTGCGACAGCCATACTGTTCCCCGCCTATACCGTCCTGCCTCTTCTGGCCGCTATTGTCATTGCGGGCGGGCTACTGGGCTGCAGCTATGTGCTGATGCGATACGCCCTTTCCTGTCGTTTCACCCAAGCACTGGCATCGACGGCGGCAGCTTCGAAATCCAACAACCACACCGGTCTGTTTGCCCTGGAGCGCAGCCGCATCGCCGGCGGAGACCCCATGCCCTACGCGCTGGCGATTTTCGCGGGCGTCCTGTTCACAATCGTAAGCGAGCCCCCGAAATGTTTTTCCGTAATCTTCTAGTGGTTTTTGGGATTTTCTTCATCGTAGGTGGCGTTGCAATGATGGCGAACGTCATGCAGCAGGAGACGCCGGTCACTCAGCAGACCGCGCAATCTTCCGCAGTGGAGGCGCCTGTCGCCACGGAACATGAAATCCTGATCACAGCACACCCGCTGAACGCAGGTACATTGCTGCGTGAAACCGATATAGCGTGGAAACCGGCAAAACCAGAGGAGGTTCGCCCCGGAGCTATTCTGCGCGGGCAACCGGGATCTGAAAACATTCTGGGGGCAATTGCGCGGCGCGATTTTGCCCAAAACGAGCCAATGCTTGCGGGCGATCTGGTGCTGTCGAACGATCGCCGCTTTCTTGCAGCCGTGCTGCGTCCCGGAAACCGGGCCGTTTCCATCTCCGTCGATGCGCCGCAAAGCGCGTCCGGTCTCGTCCTGCCGGGTGATTTTGTCGATGTCATCCTGACGCAAAATCTCGGCGAAGGTGTTACCGACCTGTCGAAACGCTCCGTTGCGGAAACCGTCTTGCGAAATGTGCGGGTGATCGCAGTTGACCGCCAACTCAGTAAGCCGTCAGTGACCGAAACCGCCATTGAAGCAACCACTGGTTTATCGAACGTGCCCAAAACGGTGACCCTTGAGGTGGACGAACGGGAAGCAGAGAAGCTGTTCGTGGCGACGCAGCTCGGCGCGCTGCAACTCTCGGTCCGCCCGCTCGCCACGCTAAGGGGAGAAGATGAAGACATCCCTCGCGCCTCGCCGACCTGGGCCTCCGATGTCTCTCCCGCATTGCGGGAGTTTGCCGGAAAACCCGTCCTGGCCGCCCCGGCGGCCCCGGTTACTGGAATTGAAGCGCTGATACGCCGCCCGCCTGCCGCCTACCAATAGGCAATTAGCACCAAAGAGAACAAACATGACGATGACTGACAGCCTAGCAACATCGCCAGCTCCAGACACGCATGAGGCCCGCAAAGCGCCTCTGAGCGCGCATGTCTTCGTCGGCGATCAAGATTCTGAAGGCGTCATCCGTCAGTCGCTTACCGCGCTTGGCCTGGAAAATACATCCTTCACAACCGGGACTGTGGACACCGCCGTCACGGCTTTCAAAAAAGATCGTTCGCCCGACCTGTTGATTGTCGACGTAAGCGGCATTGTCGATCCGGTTGCAAGCATGCGTAAGCTCGCCGATGTCTGCGAGCCGGATGTCAGAGTGCTGGTCGTCGGAGATGAAAACGACATCATTCTCTATCGTGACCTCAAAAACATCGGAATAAACGAATATTTCCTGAAACCGATCGTCCGAGACATCTTTAGCCGCACCTGCAACAACATCCTCTTCCCGAATGCCGCGCAGCCCCGGCTACGAACCGGGAAACTCATCTTCATGCTGGGCGTACGGGGCGGCGTGGGAACCACGACAATAGCGACCAATACTGCATGGAACCTGGCCGAGATCCGTCACAGGCATACCATGCTTCTGGATCTCGACGTGCAGTGCGGCGATACGGCTTTGCAGCTCGATACATCATCGAGCAACGCGCTTCGTGAAGCGTTCGAACACCCGGAACGAGTGGACAAGCTGTATATTGAACGCGGCGCGAGGCACCTGTCGGAGCGCCTTGACCTGCTGGCGACGCAAGGTTCGCCTGCCGATCCGCTCGTGCCGAGAGAATCCGGCGCACTGCCCCTTCTGGAAAAACTGATCACGCGCTACAGATTTATCATCGTTGATCTGCCTGCCTATGTGGCCAGCAATATGCCGCGCCTCCTTCACATGCCGAGCGTCTGCATCCTGGTCAGCAATTCCAGCCTGAGCGCGGCCCGAGATGTCGCCCGCTGGCGGCAATATCTGGGGGCGAACACGCCTGAGCGCAGCACGATACACGTCGCGAACCACGTCACGCCCCATGCCGGGCTGTCGGAGGAAGACTTCGCCAAAGGCTGTGGCCACCCCCCGGAAATCGTCATCCCCTACGACAGTAAGCTGAGCGTTGCCTCCAGCTATGGAATTAGCGGCATGCAACAATGCACGACCTTCAACAAAGGGCTCTCGAAATTGCTGAATAACCTGACCGGGGACGCCGTTCGGTCATCCCGCCCACTGCTGAGCAAGATATTCGGTTGAGATGAGCACGTTCGGCCGAAAGTCGGTAACCGCCCAATATGACCCGGATGAGGTTCAACCTTCCCCGGAGCCGAAAACACTGGCGAAACGCCCGGTAAAACCAAGCATCGGGGAGGAAGATTCGCAGGATCTCATCCGTGGGCAAGTCCTCACCAGGATCGATCCGCTTACCGCGATCAACATGACCAAGACAAAGCTGACCGGTTTTGTCGAAACGATGGTCACCGAGATCGCCAATGAAAACGGCCTGCTTCTCAATCAATCGGAACAGGACCGGTTGGCGCGCAATATCGTCGACGAGATGGTTGGTCTCGGGCCAATCGATCCGCTGCTCGGTGACGTAACGGTCGGCGACATACTGATTAACGGACCGGGCATGGTCTATGTCGAACGGCGTGGAAAGCTTGAGCTCACAAATCTCAAATTCCGGAATGACGCACATGTCCTTCATGTGGCGCAACGGATAGCGTCTGCGGTTGGCCGCAGCGTTGACGAATCCAGCCCGATGCTCGATGCAAGGCTGCCTGACGGCAGCCGAGTCAATGTTGTCATCCCGCCGCTGAGCCTCAAAGGCCCTTGCATATCGATCCGCAAATTCTCCAATGCGATCTTCGATTTCTCGCATCTCGTCTCGGTTGGCTCTGCCTCGCCCGCGCTTGCCAAACTACTTGAGATTGCCGCCCGTTGCCGTCTGAATATCATTATTTCAGGCGGTACCGGCTCGGGAAAAACCACATTGCTCAATGCAATTTCCCAGATGATCGATCCCACCGAGCGGATCATTACCATCGAGGACGCTGCCGAGCTGAAACTGCAGCAGGAGCATGTCATCCAGCTGGAAACGCGCCCGAACAACATTGAAGGCCGCGGTCAGGTCGATCAGCGTGCGCTTGTCAGAAACGCCCTGAGGATGCGTCCCGACCGGATCATCATCGGCGAAGTTCGCGGCCCCGAAGCTTTCGACATGATGCAGGCGATGAATACCGGCCATGACGGGTCGATGTCGACGGTTCACTCCAACTCGGCCCGCGACGCCATTTCGCGTATCGAGACCATGATCCTGATGGCGAATATGAGCCTGCCGGTAAAGGCAATCCGCAGCCAGATCTGCCGCGCTGTCGATATGGTCCTTCAGGTCGAACGCATGAGAGACGGCGTACGCAGGATTACCGAAGTTTCAGAGGTTATAGGCATGGAAGAGGACGTCATCATCATGAACAACCTCTTCAAATATGAAATCGATGGCGAAAACCAGGACGGTATTCTGGAAGGCCGGTTTGTCCCGACCCCGGTGCGCCCGGGCTTTCTGCACCGGTTGGAATATTACGGGGTAGACAGAGCTTTCATGAACGCTCTCGGCATCGGCAAATCGGCGGAAGCTTGAGACAATGCAAGCCATCATCAGCAGCACAGTCATATTGCTTGCCGGTATCGTCACTCTGCTGGGCGCATATCTGCAGACACGCCAGATCAAACTGAAGGTTCAGCAGCGCATCACTATGATCGCGCGAGCGGATGGGCTCAACGCCCCTGTCACGGACATTGGCAAAATTCGGGACGGTATCCTGAAACATGCCGACGTCCTGGTCCGGCAGATCTTCGCATTGGGGACCAGCCGCCGCTGGGGCATGCACAGCGGGTCGGGCAAACTGTTATTGCTGGCCGCCGCAAGCGCATGCTGCATCTGGTTCGTGGTCGGCTATTTCCTCGGAGCGCATTATATCGTCACGGTCATATTGTGCTTCCTGGCGGCGTTCTTTCTCCCGCACCGGACGCTCATGAAAGAACAGCAAAAGGCGGAGCGGAAGTTCAACGAACAGTTTCCGGATGCGGTGGAAAGTGTCGCACGCATATTGCGAGCCGGGTTGCCGGCAACAGCCGCCATACGCATGGTCGGCGAAGAGGCTCAGGAGCCTGTGCGCGGAGTTTTCCGAACCATATCGGATCAGATGGCAATCGGGATATCGCTTGGCGAAGCGCTCGGGGCAAGCAGCGAGAAAATCGCCTTATCGGATTTCCGCTTCTTCACGGTCTCCGTAAACCTGCAATACGCCACGGGCGGCAACCTCGTTTTCACACTCGAAACATTGGCCGGAATTATTCGAAAGCGCCGGGCTATAAGAGCAAGAGCAAGAGCGCTGACCTCGGAAATTCGCCTTTCAGCCTATGTTCTTGGATCATTGCCATTCCTGACAGTTGGAGCATTGCTGTTGATCCAGCCGGATTACCTGACGCCGCTGATACATGATCCACGGGGGCATTTCATACTCGGACTCGCTGCGGGCGGATTGCTTCTGTCCGTCATAACGATGAAAAAAATGATGGGCAGCGTCACCAATGAATAACCTTCCTGAAATCGTCGATGCGCTGTTGCGGCTACTGCCTCCCATACAGGACCTTGCGCCAGTTCTGCCGGTCCTGGCGATTATCGCTGGTGGTATCGCGTTGGTCGCTGCAGGCGCACGGCCGAACAACGATGCATTATCGCGGCGTATCGCGAGGGTAAATGCCATCAATGGTATTGAACCTGATGCGGAGATAACGACGACCGACCGCGAATACGGGACAGTCGCCGGCTTTTCCGATGCTGAATACCGGCAACTCGTCCGCATGTTCGCCGATTACCGCGTCCCGGCAGAGTCGGTCCCCGCCTATTTCACCGCGCTCAGGCTTGCGATTGCCGGGACCGCAGGCACAGCTGTCCTGTTGTTAGTCTCAGCGCCACATGCAATGCTGACAATTGTCTTTGCACTGATTGCTGCGATGATCGGATGGTTTCTTCCCATCCCGCTCGTCAAGAGAGCCCTTGTCAAGCACCGCATAGCGGTTGGAGATGGATTGCCGGAAACGCTCGAACTCTTGGCGATATGCGTGGAGTCCGGCATATCGCTGGAGCATGCCATTCTTCGCGTATCCCAGGAGATGAAACACGCCCAGCCTGCGCTTTCCGATGAGCTGGCTTTCACCTGGGCGGAAATCAGCATCCTGCCGAGCCGAGATCTGGCGCTTGAGAATTTTGCCGATCGCGTAGATATCCCGATGGTCCGCTCGGTCGTCGGAACGCTGGCGCAAAGTCTTCGCTATGGATCGCCTCTCGCACAGGCTCTTCGCACGGCGGCGGCGGAAATGCGAAACGACCAGCTTTTGCTCCTTGAAGAGCGCGCCAATCGCCTGCCGGCGCTTATGACCATACCCGTCATGGTGCTGATCATGCCGACGATCTTTCTGATTGTCGGCGGTCCGGCAGTCATCCGTATGCTGGATATCTTCGCAACGCAATAGTTCCGGCTATCCGGCTGTATCTCGCTCTATGTAACGCTGACTGCCATCGAGCAGCAGGATGTTGTTGCGGATCATCGGATTGTCAGGCTCGATCGCCGCCGCCTTGAGGAATTTCCGGCGGGCGCTGTCCAGATCTCCGCGCAACATATAGGAATAGCCCTGATTATTCAGGATCTGGACGGTTTCGCCTTTCAGCGTGATCGCCCGTCCATAGGCGCGGTCGGCAAGATCGAAGCGCAATATACGGTCGTAGCTCGCTGCAAGGCCGATCCAGACGGCGGCGTCTTTCGGCGCTTTCTCTACGGCGTCACGAAAATACTGTTCAGCGATACCGAAATTGCCGCGGTTGAAGTGTTCCACGCCGAGCTTGTAGGGCGTATCGGACGGAAAGTACTTCAAGCTGTCCGCCTGTTGCACCGTTCTTGTTATTTCCGGTTGCCATGAGGTCGCAAGATCATCTACGCAACCGCCTGCGGACAGCGCGACAACCGCTGCCGCCAGTATCCCACGCAACCGAGGTTTTTGGCGCGCTTCGGAGAGCGAAGAATCGCCCGACATCGAGATTATTCTCAACAATCT
>JAHQVI010000066.1 GCA_019634405.1 Hyphomicrobiales bacterium | reverse complement strand
TGGCAACGGATGTATAGAGCAGCGTATTGAAGACGGAGAGCCAGAAAACGCTGTCACCATTTTCCCAGAACCGCCAGCCATCGGAGAAATCCCCCATGAGCCAGGCGTAGTTCTCAAGCCCAACCCACCCCCCGGGATTGCCGACGCGAGCGTCAGTAAATGAAAGATAGACACCAAGCCCAAGCGGATAGGCAAGGAAAAGGATCAAGAACACCGCAGCAGGCATCATGAACCAGAAGCCAAGCCAATTGCGGTTTGTCTTGAGCTGAGCCCAGCCAGAACTATAGTCCTGCGTTCCGCTGGCGATCTTATCCTGAACAACGTCAGCCAATGATTTGCCTCATGAGCGTGAGGGCCCGAAACGAACCCTCACGCATGTTGATTTAGCTGTTATCAGCGATAAAGACGCTTTGCCTGACGTTCGGCAATCTTGATGGCTCCATCGATCGATTCGCGGCCAGAGCAAGCATTTGCGACCATATCGAGGACGATAAAGTCTGCGAGCGCGGCAGCAGCCTTTTCACCGACAGAACCTTTGCCGCCAGCGGTAAGCGTACGTTCGGCAGCAAATTTGGCCGGTTCGATTTTCGGATCAGACGTCCAGAATGGCAGATCCTTGTAGTCATTAAGAGTCTGGGTCAGGTAGCCGACAGCAGCTTCAGCCCAAGGCCCATAATTTTCGGCTTCCAGCATGAACTGCATGAAGGCTTTCGAAGCGTTCGGAACCTTCGAATATTTCATGAGAAGCATCGGATAGCAGATATGAAACTCGGTTGGCTTGCCAGCCGGGCCAATTGGCCAGAAGGAGTGATTGATGTCCTCGGCGAGCGCCGCCATCTTCGGCGCTGCGTCCTTGGCTGCCTGATCGGCATCATCAGCCGGATTCGCGCCAGCCTTTGCAGCAGCGTAGATCGACACACCGTTATTGGTCAGGAAGACTTGTTCCGCAAGAAATGCCTTGTTGTTGAAGCTGTCATTCCAGGAGGCAACGCCCGGGATGAAGTTGTCATAAAGCTCTTTGGCATATTCCAGCGCGGCGCGGGTCTCGGCTGAATTGACTATAACCTTATCGTTTTCGTCGACGAGATACCCACCATGCGCCCACAGAACCCAGTGCACCCATGCATTGCCGTCACCGGTTGCATGGCCGAGAGCCATACCGGCAGGCTTGTTGATGCCCTTGAGAGCCTTCACAAGTTCCAGGAATCCGGCCGTATCTTCCGGAACAGTATCAAAGCCTGCTTCCTTGATCGCCGACTGGCGGTAATTGATCAGGTTGCCATTATATGCGACCGGGATGTCGATCCATTTGTCGCCGGACTTGCCGTAGATCTGCGCTGCATCCGTCCAGCCGCCATATTTGTTGCCGAGATAGTCGGCGACGTCAGTCACGTCAACACACTGATCGGGGAACAGGTGCGGCAGCGAGTACAGCCCCCAGAAAATATCAGGGCCTGAGCCGACATTGGCTGCAACAGATGCTTTAGGCTGAACGTCGTCGAGCGTTTCGCTGGACACTTCCACCGGCACGCCGGTCGCCTGCGTAAACGCTTCGACAAGTTTGAGAAAGGCGTCTTCTTCCGCCTGAATGAAGCGTCTCCAGCGCAAGAGCGAAATCTTTGCGCCCTCTTCCGGCTTGAACTGCATCTCGGTCTGCGCCCAGGCCCTGGCCCAGCCCATGAGATCTCCGGCGACGGCCAGGCCCGCAAGCGCGGCCGAACCTTTCACAAGTGAACGACGTGTAATCATCGAAATTCCTCCCAGAATGTGATGCGCGTTTTGATTTTTTGCGCTTGTTTCGGAGCTTTTTCTCTTGCGGAAATCACCCCCTTAATGCCCGACCCGTTTCCGCGTCGAACACGTGAATATTGTCCACGACCGGCTCCAGCCAGAGCCGCTCACCCGGCAGGGGCTGGTGTCTTTCGCGGAAGACGGCGTTGACGTCATCCGCACCATGTTTGGCGAGGATCAGGACTTCAGACCCGGTCGGCTCGGTCACCACAACATCGACCGGTATGCCTTGCTCCTGGCTGGACAACCTGAGATGCTCCGGACGGATACCGAGCACGACCTTCCGGCCGTTTTCGAGCCCCGGCAAGGCCGGGACTGCGATCTGCTCCCCTTGCTCGGTTACAATGCTTGCCGTTCCGTTGACTTGCGCCTTGCCGCGGACAAAATTCATTGCGGGCGAACCGATGAAACCGGCCACGAACAGATTGTCCGGCTTGTCATACAGCTCAAGCGGCGCGCCGACCTGCTCGACATTGCCGCCCTGCATGACGACAATCTTGTCGGCCATCGTCATGGCTTCAATCTGGTCATGGGTCACATAGACCGTCGTTCCGCCGACCCGCTGATGCAGCGCCTTGATCTCGGTGCGCATGGCGACGCGCAACTTGGCGTCGAGGTTTGAAAGCGGTTCGTCAAACAGGAAAACCTTGGGATGGCGGACGATCGCCCGCCCCATCGCCACGCGCTGACGCTGACCGCCGGATAGCTGGCGCGGGTAGCGGTCCAGCAGGGGCAAAAGACCGAGGATCTCCGCAGCCTCGTTTACGCGGCGCTCGACTTCGCCTTTATCCGTCCCTCTCAGCTTGAGGCTGAAGGCCATATTGTCGAAGACCTTCATATGCGGATAGAGCGCGTAGTTCTGAAACACCATCGCGATGTCGCGCTCTTTGGGGGGAACCATGTTGACGACGCGGTCGCCGATACGGATTTCGCCGGAGGTTATCGACTCCAGCCCTGCGACCATCCGCAAAAGTGTCGATTTCCCGCAGCCGGACGGTCCGACCAGGATAACGAACTCTCCGTCGCCTATACCGACATTCACACCGTGAATAACTTCGACCGCACCAAATGATTTGCGAACGTTGCCGATCGTAACCGAGGCCATAGCTTGACCGCCTCCCTACATTCCGGGTCTATTGCCCATTTTATATTGTAAGCATTATCGACGAAATACGCCGGGTCAACCAACAAACGAATGCATACCTAAATTTTCAGCAAGGGATGAAACATCGAATGAAACCTGGAATTCTGCAGATAGCACCTATGATGCCGCATGTTGAGGAGGCCCTCAACAATGCATACACTGTCTATAAATATTGGAAATCTGACGACAAGGAAGCACTGATATCGGCCAGTTCGGCTGACATCAGGGCGGTCGCCACAACTGGCAATCACGGTTGCCCGCCATCGCTCATAGCAAAGCTGCCGAAACTTGAAATCATCGCCAGCTACGGCGTCGGATATGATGCAATCGATATTTCCGCCTGCAAAGCAGCCGGCGTCCGGGTGTCGAACACGCCGGATGTTCTCAATGACGCCGTCGCCGAGATCACGCTTGGCCTGATGATCGCTCTGTGCCGACGCATTCCGCAGGCCGATCAATATACGCGCCAGGGCAGCTGGATCGACGCCAACTACCCTCTCACCGGCGAACTGACCGGCACTAAAGTCGGCATTCTCGGGCTCGGCCGGATCGGCAAGGAAATCGCCAGACGCTGCCAGGCCTTCAAGATGGAGGTGGTGTATCACGGCCGCAACAAACAGCCTTATGAGCCATATCCCTTTTATCCCGATCTCACGGCGATGGCGAAGGATGTCGATTGGCTGGTTGTCATTGCTCCCGGCTCCGCGGAAACGACCGGCATCGTCTCACGACAGGTCATGGAAGCGCTGGGTCCGGAGGGCAATCTGGTAAATATGGCGCGCGGATCGCTTGTCGATGAAACGGCGCTTGTCGAACTGCTGCAGTCAGGACGGCTGGGCGGGGCGGCATTGGATGTTTTCGCACAGGAGCCCGACGTGCCGGAAACGCTCCTTGCCCTCGACAATGTCGTCCTCTCGCCGCACCAGGGTTCGGCGACCCACAAGACCCGCACCGCCATGGGTGATCTCGTTATCCGGAACCTCGCCGCCCATTTCTCAGGCCATCCATTGCCAACGCCGGTGGCCTGACCCTGCCAAGACACCAACTGGTTGCGGCGAAGCAAGCGCCGCAATCAAAACTGTAACAAAATCGCATCTTTCAATAAAAAACAAACGCACCCCCTGTGGTGCGTCAATATTTATTCAGTAAACGGCCTACGCGCCATTACATGTTTACATTTTTGCAACATAATCAATTATTAGTGCTACACGGATTATAACTATTGCAAGATGGTTTACTACTGTGATTTCATAGGGGTTGCAGATGATTGATGATCCATCCGTGTAGATATGTTTCGATCTATCGTGTGTGACAAAAGTCATAATTTCTGCTACATGGACTTAATTGCATTCAAATTTTGGTCATAGAGTTCAGCAATTGAGTACAAACGACGACCATGTCAACAGCAGTGGAACACTAGGTTCCATAAGTATTGTATCATTCGAATACAAGATACCGATGCACCAGTATATTAAAATAGCAAAAGGCGCGGTCGTTGGGCTGACCTTTTTCTTCGTTTGCGGTCCGGAATTCGCAACAAATGCTGTCGCTCAAGACAACATGTTCAGCTCAAGCTACAACGCCGTTGCGGAATTCTTTGGCAATATTACAGCGTCAAACAAGCGAAGGCAGATTGTCCGGCTCAAATATAACGGGCTGCCATTTACGCTTCATATTGCGCCCAATCAGAGAGCGGCGATCACGGCGCGTTTGCAGCCTGCGACGCGCTACGTCAAGATATACCGGGGGTGCAGGGGCAACTGGTGTAATGTGCAAGTCGGCAGCGCTGCCGGCTGGCTCAGAAAAGACCGAATTCTGGTTAGCTCCGCCACGCATAATCAGCCTGAATATCTTGCAGACAGACCTGAGTTGGATGTCGAGCGGGAAGCGCCGCCGGAGGTAAAGCCGGACCCGCCAATACGGCAGGTCAGCATTCCTTTGCCAAGCCGAAAGGTCGGCGTGCCGCCTGTCAGACGGCCAGTCTCGACGAAGCGGGAACCGGCCGTTGCGATCGCGCCGCCCGAAAACCCAAGGATCCAACCTCGAATACAAGAGGTTGCCGTCGCAAAACCGGAGATCCTGGTGGAAAAGCCTGAAGTCACGATCACCACCCCGGTGAAAATTGAGCGCAAGGAAACCCCTCTCGCCGTGACCCTCAAGGTCTACGATATTCCGCGGAAACAATACCGGCTGACGCGCGTGGACAATCTGACATTCCTGCCCGTCCGCGAAGATCGTTCTGACGATGCGCGCATTCTGGGAGGCATTCCATTCTTCTCCGACAAAGTCGAAGCCCTTGGCGTCTGCGTCAATGACTGGTGTCTGGTCAAATATGGAGACAATTTGCGCGGCTGGATCAGGGAACACCATCTGAGCGACGACAAACCTCAGCAAACACAACCGCTTCTAAAAGTGCAGGACGTCTCCGAACGTAAGACGATACCGCTCTATTCGGCAGCTGACGAAGCATCGCCTGTTGCCGCTTATATCAGCACGCAGTCGGATAATATTCAGCCTGCTGGCAATTGTGATTTTTATTGGTGCCATATTCGCCACGAAAGTGGCGAAGGCTGGATCCAATCACAATATCTGGCGAAACAGCAATGAGGTCTCCGGACTTAAAAAGTCGGGACGAGACGGGTTGTCACGGAATTGGCGGGCGTTCGCACGGAACGATTTGAACGCCCGCCATGACATGGAAAAGAGCTGAAAGATCTGCCTACGCGCCGCCTTCGAGCACATTAAAATCAATATGAATATGATTGCCATCCGGATCGAAGACGTTTAGCTGCAATAGGTCCGTATCTGGCACACGCACTTCGCGGCACTCCAAATCCGCCGCCTTGAGACGCTCGCGCAACGCCTCCAGATCATCGCCCTTCAGGGCAAAATGCTCCAGCCGGATATCTGCTTGCTCCGCACCGGGTGTGCGATTGACCCCGACCAGATGCACAATCGGATCATCTCCTGCATAGAGCCAGGCACCGGGAGACGAAAATGGCGGCCGCCAGCCATCCGTAAATCCAAGAATATCAACATACCATTTCCGCATCTCCTCAAGCCGTCCAGTCCGAATATTCACATGGTCAAGCTTCATTGGCCTCATCCTCGTCCGACAAAGGGCATCTGGGTCGCCATGATAGTCTGGAACAGCACATTTGCCGAGAGCGGCAGCTCCGCCATGCGCAGAATGGCGTCAGCAACATAACGCACATCCATAGTCGGCTCAGGCTTGAGCGCGCCGTCCGCCTGAGGAACGCCCGCGGCCATTCTTTCCGTCATGTCGGAGGCGCAATTGCCGATATCGATCTGGCCACAGGCGATATTATAGGACCGCCCATCAAGCGAGATGCTTTTGGTCAAGCCCGTAATGGCATGTTTCGAAGCCGTATAGGGCGCGGAGTTGTAGCGAGGCGCATAGGCTGAAATGGAACCATTATTGATGATACGTCCCCCTTGCGGCGATTGCGACTTCATCATCCGGAATGCAGCACTGGCGATCAGAAACGCGCCATCCAGATTAATGGAGACGACCTTGCGCCAGTCTTCGAATGAAATCTCTCCGACATCCTGCGCCGGAACATTCACCCCTGCATTGTTGAACAGCACATCAAGCCTGCCATGCAGCTCGCCAATGCGCGCAAACAAGGCCTCCACCGACGCAGGATCGGAGACGTCGCAGGCGACCGCCATTGCATTGCCACCCAGTTCGGCAGCAGCAGCATCCAGCTTTTCCTTGCCACGCGCGGCCAGAACAACCTTGTGCCCTGCTGCAGCGAATGCGCCCGCCGTCGCCTTGCCGATCCCCTGGCTTGCCCCCGTAACGAGTGCGATAAGAGTATCCGTCATTGTCATCTTCCCATTTCAAACTGCGGTATTGAGATCGTCTTCAAGAAAATAGCGCACATTATCTTCGAAATTTTTATCTCGGACGAAACCGAGCTTAAGGCCGCGCGCCGGATTAAACAGGCCGCGCCAGCCAAGCACGATCTTCTGCAATTCGGCATCGGGCTCCCAGCGGATCCGATCGACCGGCCCATCACCGGCAACACGCCGCATCGCTTCAACCATATCGCCGATCCTGTGCGTCCGTCCGGGCAGCAATACGGAGCGGTTCCGCCCCCAGCTTTCCACCGGAATTTCAGCGCCAATGATCAGGTTTTCAACGACCCGGCGCGGCGACAAAAAGAAATGAACGTAATCCGGCGAGACCGGGCAGACCGCTTCCTGCCCTTGCAGGGGTTCACGGAAAATCGACGACATGAATGACGACGCCGCCTTGTTGGGCTTACCGGGACGGATCGAGATTGTCGGCAGGCGCAAGGCGCGCCCATCGAAGAAACCTTTGCGCGAATAATCGTTCAGCAGTAGCTCCGAGGCCGCCTTCTGTGCGCCATAGGACGTCTGCGGATTAAGATTGTACCAGTCCTCGATCGGATCGGGCGTTTCACCGCCATAGGTCGCGATGGAGGACGCAAAGACCAGAACCGGCTTATGGCCGAGCGTGCGGACTGCCTCGTATATGTTGATCGAGCCATAGAGATTGACGTTCATGCCGAGGTCGAATTCGCTTTCCGCCTGACCGGACACGATGGCTGCCAGATGATAGATCACGTCATGCCGATCCGCGGCCAGACTGTCGACCAGATCGCGCTGCGTGATATTGGCGGCCACGCTGTTTACGGGGAAGGACGCCTCCACCACCGCAGGAGCAGACAGGTCGGCAAGCGTCAGCCCCGTGACCGGCTGACCGCGCAGATGTCCACGGGACGCAAGGGCGCGCGCCAGTTTCTGGCCGATAAAGCCGCTGCCCCCGATAATGAGAACCTTCATGCCGTTTTCCTCCCGGCGTTTTCCGTCTTCCCGGCCTCCGTATTGCAAGGGGCGGATCGGCACCCGCCCCTTGTTCTGTTTAATGTACCTGAAGAGCCTCAAGCCTCATAATCGACAACGGTCTGCTTCTGCTCGCCGAGCCCGGCGATCCCAAGGCGGATTTCGTCGCCCGGCTTGAGCCATGCCGGCGGGGTCATGCCCATCGCCACGCCTTCGGGCGTACCGGTGGCGATCACATCGCCGGGTACAAGACGCATGAACCGCGACATATAGCCGATGATCTCCGCAACGCCGAAAATCATGTCCGCCGTGCTGGAGTTTTGGCGTTTTTCGCCATTCACCTCAAGCCAGCATGAGAGCGCCTGCGGGTCCGGCACTTCGTCTGCCGTGACGAGCCAAGGTCCTGTCGGCCCGAAATTGCGGAACGACTTTCCCTTGACCCACTGGCCGCCGCGCTCGATCTGGTATTCGCGCTCGGAAACATCGTTGATCAGGCAATATCCGGCGACATAGGACAGCGCATCGGCCTCCGAAACATATTCCGCCGACTGACCGATCACGATACCCAGCTCGACCTCGTAATCCAGCTTGACGGAACCTTTCGGGCGAATGACATTATCGAACGGTCCGCAAAGCGCCGACGCAGCCTTGGAGAAGATAATTGGCTCTTTCGGCGGCTCGGCGCCGGTTTCCTTCGCGTGTTGCGCATAGTTCAGCCCGATGCAATGGTAAGTCGGGACCGATGCCAGGCACGACCCGATACGCTGCTCCGTCTGAACGATCGGCATTGCGGCGAGGTTGAGGTGGCGCAGACCATCAAGCGCTTTCAGCGAAACCGATTCACCGGCGAAATCCGGCGTATGCCCCGTCAGATCACGGATATTTCCGTCATCATCAAGATAGCCGGGTTTTTCCGCACCAGGTTGGCCAAAACGTAACAATTTCATTTGGTCGTCTCCTTGGACTGAGCCTTGATGCAGCACTCAGTGGTTATCGCGCGGCAGAATTTCGGCCACACGCTGGTAGTTGGTTGCAAATTCAAGGCAGCCGCCGCCTTCGAGCTGGCCGACATGATTACGGTACAATTCCTGCCACGGGGTCTGGTGCGGCTCAATATCCTGCTTCCATGAATCGCGGCGCGCTTCCCATTCCTCTTCTGGGACCAGCGCATCCAGCTTTCGCTGATTCAGATCGAGGCGCACGCGGTCGCCGGTTTTCAGGAACGCCAGCCCGCCGCCGACCGCCGCTTCCGGCGAAGCATTAAGAACGGAGGGGCTTTCCGACGTGCCGGATTGACGGCCATCGCCGACCGTCGGCAGATGGTTGACGCCTGCTTTCAGAAGCGCATCCGGCGGCTGCATATTCACGACCTCAGCGGAGCCGGGATAACCGACCGGGCCGACGCCGCGGATGAAGAGAATGCAGGTCTCGTCGATTTCGAGATCCGGGTCATTGAGACGCTCGTGATAATCTTCCGGCCCCTCAAAAACGATGGCTCGCGCTTCATGTACGCCTTCCGCCCCGGGCTTCGACAGGAAACGCTCGCGAAAATCCTTCGAGATCACGCTGGTTTTCATCAGCGCGGACTCAAACAGGTTGCCCGACAGGACAAGGAAACCGGCCTCCTTGCGGAGCGGCTCGTCAACGGTCTTGATCACCTCATGGTCCTCGCTGCGCACGCCTTCGAGAGTTCCGGCCACGGTTTTCCCGGACACCGTTGGCGCATCGCCATGCAGAAGGCCGGCCGCCAGCATTTCGCCCATCACCGCGCGAACCCCGCCCGCACGCTCGAACGATTCGCCAAGATATTTACCCGCAGGCTGCATGTTCACCAGAAGCGGCAGCTCATAGCCGTGGACTTCCCAATCCTTGATCGACAGCTCGATGCCTGCATGACGCGCAATGGCCGCCAGATGGGGCGGCGCATTCGTCGAGCCCCCGATGCATGTATTGACGCGGATTGCGTTCTCGAAATTCTGGCGCGTCAGAATCGCGGAAGGTTTCAGATTTTCCTTCACGATTTCCACCGCACGCTTGCCGGTCGCATAGGCCATTTCCATACGTGCGCGGAAAGGCGCAGGGATCGCGGCGCACCCCGGCAAACTCATGCCGAGCGCTTCAGCGAGCGCGTTCATGGTCGAGGCCGTGCCCATCGTGTTGCAATGGCCGAGCGACGGCGCGGAGGCGCAAACGCGGCCCATGAACTCGTCATAGTCGATCTTGCCTTCCGCCAGCAACCGGCGGCTCTCCCAGACTACGGTGCCGGAACCGGCCAGTTCGCCCTTCCACCAGCCATCGAGCATTGGCCCGCCGGACAGCACGATCGCGGGAATGTCGACCGTTGCAGCGCCCATCAGCATGGCGGGCGTGGTCTTGTCGCATCCTGTGGTCAGCACGACGCCGTCGAGTGGATAGCCGTGCAGCACTTCGACAAGAGAAAGATAGGCAAGGTTCCGGTCGAGCGCGGCTGTCGGCCTTTTCCCCGTCTCCTGAATGGGATGCACCGGAAATTCGATTGGAACGCCCCCGGCGTCCCGGATACCCGCGCGCACGCGATCAGACAGAAAAATGTGAATTTTGTTGCACGGAGCAAGGTCGGAGCCCGTTTGCGCAATACCAACAATCGGACGCCCGGACTGCAGTTCCTCGCGCGTGTAGCCCTGATTCTGATAACGCTCGACATAGAGCGCGGTCATTCCGGGGTTGTTAGGATTGTCAAACCATTCCTGGCTGCGCAAATCCGTGTTTGCGCGTGTATCCTTGGTCATTGTCCCTCCGAGATTTGCCGGGGACAGCCGACTGCCTTGCATCCATCTTCCCGCGGTCATTTAATGGATTTAACTGGCGCGCAGCAGTATGGTCAAGCGGCGCGCCAATAATGCAACAGGAGACCTTAATGAATGA
>JAHQVI010000065.1 GCA_019634405.1 Hyphomicrobiales bacterium | reverse complement strand
GGCCGATCAGTGGCCGCGCCAGGATGTTTGCAAAAATCAATTCGTAAGGCGCTGCGCTCCGGATCAGCGCATTGCCGGCACCGCGGGTATGATAGGCGCGGAAGCGATTGGCCACATTGTTCTTGCGTGCATTTTCATTGGCAACGTCCACGCTTTGCGGGTCGATTTCGGTCCCGATGGCGCGCATAGCGCCCGATTTGATCGCCGCGATTGCCAGAACGCCAGAGCCGGTGCCGACATCCAGAACCGATTTCGGCACACCCGACCGCAACACGTGCTCAAACCCCAGCAAACAGCCAAGCGTCGTGCCGTGATGTCCTGTCCCGAATGCTGGGCCCGCTTCGATCAGGATATCCGTCTTGCCGGGGGCGCTGCGTGTCAGAGCATGGCTGCCGGCGACAATAAACCGACCGGCTTCAACCGGCGGCAGGCCTTCCAGAGACAAGGTCACCCAATCGCGATCCTCGAGCGCTTCGACCACCGGGTTTAGATCAGGTGCGACCTCGCGGATGAGGTCTGCGCAGGCGCGCGCGTCCGTTTCAGTCTCTGCATAGGCATCAAGCTGCCAGGTCAGACGTGTGTCTTCCTTAGCGTCGACCGCGCCGGCGGGCGACGGGTCGGTCCAGGCAAGTGTGTCCCAGGCGGTTTCAATGGCGGCGCGCGGGCCGCGGGCGGAGATCTGATACATGCACGCGGCCTTAGCAGGGCGGGTGGGGGATGCCTAGAGCGCAAACCCCGCACCGGCGACAAGGTGAGTGGTCACAACGCCGAAGCTCTGTATAAGGCGGGCATGATGACACGATTGAACATGGCTGTGGCGGGATGCGCAGGACGCATGGGCCGCCAATTGGTGAAAGCTGCGCATGAAGCAGGTCACGCACTGAGCGGTGGTAGCGAGGCGCCAGGATCAGAAAATCTTGGCAAGGATCTCGGGTCACTTGCCGGATTGGAACCCATTGGCACGGTGGCGCATGCCGGAATGACCGAAGCTGGCAAAGGCGCCGATGTCTGGATCGATTTCACCATTCCGTCTGCGACGCTGTTGTCTCTCTCCATGTTGCCCTCGCTCGGCGTGAAAGCTGCGATCGTCGGGACAACCGGGTTTAGTGAGGCCGAAGAGACGCAAATCAAGCTCGCAAGTGAGCGCATCGCTATCGTCAAAGCCGGGAATTATTCGCTGGGCGTGAACTTGTTGGAAGCCCTCGTTCGCCAAGCGGCGTCCCGCCTCGGCGAAGAATGGGATATCGAGGTGCTGGAAACGCACCATAACCGCAAGATCGACGCACCGTCGGGAACAGCGCTCATGCTCGGCGAGGCTGCGGCTGAAGGACGTGGCAAACCGTTGAGCGCGCTGCGCATGGGCCCTTATGATGGCCCGGATGCGAAACGCGATCCTGGCAAGATCGGATTTTCGGTTCGGCGCACAGGCGGCGTGATCGGCGATCATGAAGTGACATTTGGGTCTGATCTGGAAATCGTCTCACTGAGCCATACGGCGCTTGATCGGGCGGTATTTGCGCACGGCGCGATCAAGGCGGCCGAGTGGGCGGCGACGCAACAGCCTGGCCTCTATGATATGAGCGACGTGCTCGGAGTTTGATCTTTTCTCGGCGCGTTCGGCTGAGTGCTGATCGGAGCTTTAGAGATAGGCATCAGGCATAAACGGTATGTCAGTGTCTTCTGGTTTTGCGCCTGCTGCGGTCAACATGGCGTGCACCTGTCCGCGATGGTGGGTTTGATGGTTAAACACCTGCATCATGCAAACCGCCTTCGGGCGAACCAGCTCGCGCTGCATGGCGCCGGAAAACCAGGTGAGGTCGCCCTCTGTATCTGACGAGGCGAGACTGTCCGACCATGAAATGAATATATTATCCGCCTCCGCGCGCCGGGTTTTCAAGACGTCCCAGGCTTCTATGTGGCGGCCAGAATCGGCAATGCCGACGCTGGGCGGGTTCCAATTAGACAAGCGGCTCATCCAGATTTGATCGGCCCATAGAATATGTGAAAGGGTTTCGTGGATGGACCTGAAAAAGCTGCCGCGATCGACGCGGCGCGCATCATCGCTCAGCGTATCGGCGGCGCCATACAGGCTCTCATTCTGCCAGCGATTGTAGCGCGCCATGCGTTGTAAATATTGAGGTGTGATCATGGCGGCAGTCTTACCGCTTCGTGTCTAACCCGTAAACTTGCCGGACCGCGGGAACCCTCGCATGACCACCTTGCCAGCCTGCGCGCGTTTGCCGATCCATTCGCGCCATTCCGGGAAGCCACGCATCCGGCCGGCACTGTCGGTGACGATCAGGCCATCCTCTGCATGGAAGACCAGAACGTCGCCGAGCTTGTCGGTGCCACGATAGTTTTGCAGCTTGTTGCCCTTGCCGCGCGACATTTCTGGCAGCTCGTCGAGTGGGAAGATAATCAGCTTCTTATTGGTCCCGATCACAGCGACATGATCGCCTTTTGCGAGATCGGTTTTGAGCAATTTTCCACCCGCAGGAACGCTGACCACGGACTTGCCAGCCTTGCGGTTCGATTCGAGCTCGCTCTCCTGCACGACAAAGCCATATCCGGCATCCGATGCCATGATCCGCTTGCGCGACCCGTCGAGCTTGAACATGCCGACAATATCGACGCTGTCCTCGAGATCGATCGAAATCCGGATCGGCTCGCCATGGCCGCGACCACCCGGAAGCTTGTCGCATGTCAACGTGAAGGCGCGGCCGTCGGATGACATCAGGATCAGCTTGTCGGTCGTGTGCACCTCTTCGGCGAATAGCAGCGTGTCGCCATCCTTGAATTTGGCAGACGCAAGATCGAGCCCGTGGCCTTTCATGCCGCGAATCCAGCCCTTCGTCGACAGGACGACGGTCAGCGGCTCCTTCGGCATGGAGGCTTCGAGCGCGGCGCCGACATCAATCACAGGAGCGTCTTCGAAGTTGGCGCGGCGGCGCCCGAGTTCAGTGTCGGGATCAAAAGCCTTGCGGGCCTCTTTCAGCTCCTTCTTGACCTTGGTCCACTGACGACCTTCAGAGCCGAGCATGGCAACAATATCGCTGCGCTCTTCATTCAGGGCTTCGTGTTCCTTGCGGATCTCGATCTCTTCAAGTTTGCGCAAGGCACGCAAACGCAGGTTGAGGATCGCTTCGGCCTGGATTTCGGTGATCCCGAACCGGTCGATCATTTCCTGTTTCGGGTGATCTTCCTCGCGGATGATCCGGATCACTTCATCAATATTGAGATAAGCGATCAAATAGCCATCGAGCAGATGCAGGCGCTTCTCGAACTTGTCGAGCCGGAACTCGGCGCGGCGCACGACGACTTCGCGGCGATGATCGAGATAGGCGCGCAGCACTTGGCGCAGGCCCATGACCTGCGGGGCGCCCTTGTGCAGGACGTTCATGTTCAGGCTGAAGCGCGATTCCAGATCACAGATCCGGAACAGGCTTTCCATCAGCACGTCTGGCTCAACGGTTTTCGCGCGCGGTTCCAGGATCAGGCGAATATCCTCGGCACTCTCGTCACGAACATCGGCGAGCAATGGCGCCTTCTTGGTCTCGATCAGATCAGCGAGACGCTCGATGAGTTTTGATTTCTGGACCTGATACGGGATTTCCTTGACCACGACCTGCCAGGTGCCACGGCCGAGATCCTCGACCTCCCACTTGGCGCGCATGCGAAAACCGCCGCGCCCGGTTTCATAGGCTTCGAGGATCGACTCTTTCGGCTCGACAATGATCCCGCCGGTGGGGAAATCCGGTCCCGGCATGACGGCGAGCAATTCTTCGATCGGCGTCGTTTTGCGGTCGATCAGGAGCAGAGCCGCATCGATCACCTCGGCGACATTGTGCGGCGGGATGCTGGTCGCCATGCCGACCGCGATCCCGGTGGCGCCATTGGCGAGCAGATTGGGGAAGCCAGCGGGCAGAACCACCGGCTCTTCATCATTCTCGTCATAAGTCGGCTTGAAGTCGACGGCGTTCTCGTTGAGGCCTTCGAGCAGCAGCTGTGCTGCCTCAGTCATCCGGCTTTCCGTATAACGCATCGCAGCGGCGCTATCGCCGTCAATATTGCCGAAATTGCCCTGACCATCGACCAGCGGATAGCGAACCGAGAAATCCTGCGCCAGACGCACCATAGTGTCATAGATCGAGGCGTCGCCGTGCGGGTGGTAATTACCCATCACTTCACCCACGACTTTCGCACACTTGCGGTAGCCGCCGTCTGGATTCAGCTTCAGTTCGCGCATGCCATACAGGATGCGGCGCTGCACCGGCTTCAACCCATCGCGGACATCCGGCAGGGCGCGAGATGTGATTGTTGAGAGAGCATAAGCGAGGTAGCGCTTGGTCAGCGCTTCGCTCAAAGGCTCGTTGATAATGCGATCGTCTTCTGGTTCCAAAAGATCGGTCATGCGCACCTCTAAATCTCCGGCGGGCGTAGAATCGCCACACTCATGTACAGGTTAACAGAAAACGCCGATTGGTTAACGAAGGAATACCATGCGCCACTGGCGATTGATTTTATTGGTCATCGGGCTGGTGGGGCTGGCCTATCTGGTACACCGATTCCTGCCGACGCAGCACAATCCGCTGCGCCCACCGGACCTCACGGAACCGCTGGGACTGGCCACCTATGGCAAGCTTAC
Organism: Hyphomicrobiales bacterium; assembly: GCA_019634405.1. Taxonomy (GTDB): domain Bacteria; phylum Pseudomonadota; class Alphaproteobacteria; order Rhizobiales; family Rhodomicrobiaceae; genus JAHQVI01. Next base: position 643 of record JAHQVI010000065.1, on the reverse strand, counting down.
AGCGTTGAAATACAACGATGAAATGTGTCGGCAGAAGCTCGTTGATGCCGGGGTCGAGTTTGAAATTGTCGCCGCGGACGGGGCCGAGGCGCGCTGCCCGCTCGAGGAGACGTTGCATCTGAAACGTTCGTTGACGCCCTACAATGCTGCGCCGCTCAGAATGACCTGCCACCAGATGGCCGCTCTGCACATTTGGGAGCGTCAGGTTCTGCGGCCCCAGGCGGAGAAGATCTTTGATTCGCCCCTGCGTCAGATACAGACCTATGGCTCGTTCAGTTGTCGGAATATCGCCGGCACCGGCACCCGTAGCCAGCATTCTTATGCCAACGCGATCGATATTTCAGGCTTTATCCTGGAGGATGGCACGGAAATTCGTGTGAAGGATCATTGGCGCGAGCGCAGCAAGAAAGGCAAGTTCCTGGGGCGCGTACACAAAAAGGCCTGCCGGCTGTTTTCTGTCACTCTGGGGCCGGATTTTGATGCTGCCCACGCCGATCATTTCCATCTCGACATGGGCAGCACTGAAACGTGTCGCTAAGCGCTAGTCGTCCTTGCAGGAAAACCCGTCTTCGGTGACTTCGTCGACGGTGCCCGGTCCACCGCAAACGCGCAGGGCGGTTTCGGTGTTGCGGGCGATTTCTTC
>JAHQVI010000064.1 GCA_019634405.1 Hyphomicrobiales bacterium | reverse complement strand
GGATTTTGGGCGTTAAACCAATCTACGAGATGCGGTAAGGTGCTGAACGACGCAGTAATGATCGCACCATTTGCCGTAGTTTGGTTTAGGGTAAAGGAATGGTGACACATGTCCACGAATGACGATCCGAGAGGATTTCGGCGAGGCTCGGCGCCTGCTAACCGCGAATATTCCCAACAGCGCAATCAGCAGCGTAACCAGCAGCAGCGCGATCGTTACGAACAGTTTCCGCAGCAAGGTGACCCACGCAGTGCTCCGCGGGCACAGCCAGAAAGACCGCAGCCGTCTTTTTCCGCCTACAAGCCCGAGGCTTACGCGAAGGGGAAGGAACCACAAGGGCCCGGCGGTCATGACAGAAGCGGCCTTCCCAAGCGTCAGGCGCCGCGTCCATCGCGTGCAGATATGGCGCCGCCGCCGCTGCCGGAACCGTCAATGTCCGATCCCTATTCGATGCCGGATATGTCGAACGATCCCTTTTACCAGCCCGCAGCCAGTGACCCATATGCATCATCGGGCGGCTACAGCAGGGCGCGCGGCCCCAGCGGTTTTGACAGTGACAATGAGTTCGACAACGTCGGCGATTTCAATGGCGGCCCGGATTTCAACGATGATGGCGGTTTCAATCGCGGCGATGATTTCGACAACGGCAACAACTTCACCCCTAACAATAATTGGGAAAATGACGAGTTCGGCGTTGATGCGAACCAGTTTCAGAGTTTCTATCCGCAGAACGAACAGCCCGGTTTCGACGGCGATCCGCAGTCAGTACATGACGAATTCTTTGCCGGCACCGATCAGGCGCTGAACGACATTCCGCCCCCACCGCTGCCTGGAAACGGCCACCACGCTCAGGCCCGAGATCCGCAACCGCGCGATACGCAGGTCTTTGACGATTTCCATTCGGGTAACCTTGGCGAGTTCGACCAGCAGGGTTACGATGATGATTTCGGCGCGCCGCATCCGCATCAACACATGTATGATGATCAGGATGATGGTTTTGAAGCCGAACCGATGCCGCATGACCGTGGAATGGAGCAACCGCGCGGACAACAGCCCCGGGGCGAGGCTCCTGGCTTCAATGATCAGTATGACTGGGATGATTTTGAACAGCCGCCGGCGCCATCCGCCGTACGCGCGTTTCATCCGCCCGCAATCCGCGATGACGATCTTGATGCGGATTACTTCGCTGACGAAGACGAATATGAGCTGGACGAATATGAAGGCGGCTCAAAGAAAAAACTGCTTGCCGCGGTTCTTGCTGGCGCTATCGTCATTGGCGGCGGCGGCGCATATATCTACTCCTCCGGCAATGGCAGTTTCGACAGCGGCGGCGCCCCCTCAGTGATTGTTGCCGACAGCACCCCGGTCAAGGAACAGCCCGAAGCGCCCGGCGGACGTGATTTCCCGAACGGCAACAAGTTGATCTATGACCGTCTCGGCGGCGGTGGTGGCGGCGCCACGCAGGCGTCTGCAGCTGGCGCAAATCAACCACCCGCGCCGGTGCCAGGCCTTGTTACCTCTACCGGCAATTCCAATGCCGCTAGCAGCGGAACGCTGGAACAACGGATTGAGAACGCCCTTCGCGCTCAGGGCGGAAATCAGCAGCCGGCAGCGCCAAATCCGATCGATACGCCAAGGGCCGTTCAGACACTGACTTTTGGTCCCGACGGTTCCCAGCAACCCGTACAGCAACAACCCGTACAACCCCAGCAACTCGCTGCGAATGGAGCCGGCGTCAACCAGTTTTCGAGCGATATTGTTGTCTCCACACAGCCGTCATCATCGCCAAACTTTGCATCGGTCCAGGCGACGCCAGCCACCGGCAGCGTCCAGGCGAATGTGCAGCCGCAGCCGCAACAGCAACAAATCGCCGCGATCAATCCGCAGGCGAATGTCGCCCCGGTCGGCACTGGCGCTTATTTCGTGCAGATCGGCGCACGCAACGATCCGCAAGCGGCAACCGAGGCTTTCAAGACGCTTCAACAACGTTATGCGTCCGTTATCGGGAATTATGCGCCATCATTGCGTAAAGCCGATCTTGGCGCCAAAGGCGTCTGGTACCGCCTCTGGGTTGGCCCCGTCAATACGAAGGGCGAGGCTGAAACGCTTTGCGATCAGCTGAAAACCGCGGGCATGCAAGCTTGTCTTGTCCGCAAGGATCAATAGGCATCCGAGGGTGCATTGAACGGAACCGATAGCCTGCGGGCTTTCATAAGCGGCTGTGAGGGTCTGACGCTCTCAAGCCGCGAATTGTCGTTCTTTCGTGAAACCCGGCCATGCGGCTTGATTCTTTTCAAGCGGAATTGCGGCACGCCACATCAGGTCCGTGCGCTGACCGACAGCTATCGCGAGGCGGTCGACGACGCTCAAGCGCTTGTTCTTATCGACCAGGAAGGCGGACGCGTTCAGCGGCTCCAGCCACCTCACTGGCGCCAATATCCCCCCGCTCAACTTTTCGCTCAATATCACGCTCGAGATCCCGAAGCCGGGTTGGTTGCGGCCCGTCTGTGCGCGCGGCTCATTGCTCGCGATCTGCATGAACTTGGTGTTACGGTCAATTGCGCGCCGGTGGCCGACCTCCCTGTTCCAGGCGCACATGATGTCATTGGCGATCGCGCATATGGCGCAACGCCGGATGCGGTTATCGCTCTGGCCCGCGCGGTGGCGAACGGATATCTCAATGGCGGCGTGCTGCCGGTCCTCAAACACATTCCCGGCCATGGCCGCGCCGGTGTGGACAGCCACAAATCCTTGCCTGTCATCGAATGTGAACGCGCAGAGCTTGCCGTGAGCGACTTTCTCCCGTTCCGCGCGCTGGCCGATCTGCCGCTTGGGATGACGGCCCATATTCTGATCCCCGCAATCGATCCGGAAGCCCCATCAAGCGCCTCCTCAACAATCATCAGCGACATCATCCGAAGCGAAATCGGCTTTGACGGCCTCCTGATGTGCGATGATCTCGGCATGAATGCGCTGGCCGGGAACATGAAGGAACGCGCGCGCGCCGTGCTTGCCGCAGGGTGCGACCTTGCTCTCCACTGCAGCGGAATTTTCGCTGAAATGGAAGATGTCGCATCGCAGACACCTCTGCTTTCAGGGGATGCGCTGAGACGTTTCAATTCTGCGCTGGGCAGGCTGAAAGTGCCGCAAGCCTTCGACGAAGATCATGCGGAAAGATTGCTTGCGGCAACGTGTGACAACGCCACATCATAGATATTGAATGTTCAGCTAGGAAAAATCCGGTGAATCAGCGATGATAAACAGGATTTTAACATTTTTTCCACGCGATGACAGAAGATACAAAAAAACCGGAACTAGACGACAAGACGGGATCAGGCTTGGAAAGCGAAGCTCCTGACTATTCCAATGTCGTCATGCTGGATGATCCGAATGACGAGGACCGGCTAGTCGTTTCGCTGGACGGTTTCGAAGGTCCGCTGGACCTGCTCCTGAGCCTTGCGCGGACCCAGAAGGTTGATCTGGCAAAGATCTCGATCCTGCAGCTTGTCGAGCAATATCTTGAATATATTGCCAAAGCCCGCGAATTGCGTCTGGAAATCGCTGCCGATTACCTGCTCGCCGCTGCATGGCTTGCCTACCTGAAGTCGAAGATGCTTCTGCCGAAGGAAGAGGAAAAGGTCGAAGGTCCGACTGGCGAGGAGATGGCGCTGCAACTTGCCTTTCGCCTTAAACGGCTTGACGCAATGCGCGATGCCATCGCCAAGATTTTCGGACGCAAGCAGCTCGGTGTTGATTTCTTCTCGCGCGGCATGCCGGAAGGCGTTCGCACATTGCGCAAGAGCGAGTATTGGGCGAGTGTCTACGATCTTCTCAAGTCTTACGCGGAACAGCGCGGCAAGACTGCCGAGAAAACGGTTAAATGGGGCGGACGCGAAGTTTGGTCTGTGCGCGAAGCCCGGGACCGCCTTGAAAGCATGTTCGGCCAGACGGTAAACTGGTCCATTCTTGAAAACTATCTTGAAGACTATCTCGATGATACCGAAGTCAGAAAGACCGCGATTGCAAGCTCGTTCGGAGCAACGCTGGAATTGTCGCGGGAAGGCTTTATCGAAATCAGGCAAGCTCAGCCATTTGCGCCGCTCTATCTGCGCTGGCTGAAACCAAAACCTGACGATGGCACAAGCGGTGACCCAACCATACCGCGTTGACCCTAGTTGAATTCAGGAAAAATCGGCAGCGGCGCTGAGGCCGGGCAGATACTCATGGGGACTGATTGGAATGTCTGAAGACGCAAAAAGAGAACAAAAGCAAGGGCATTTACCACTTCCGGCGACTGAAGCGCCGCCCGTGCAACATGTCTCCGGAAACGTCGCACGGCTCCCCTCGGCCGATCGGTGGGAAAAACTTCGTATCCTTGAAGCCGTATTGTTTGCTGCGCCCGACCCGCTGGATGAGCGCGCGCTTCTGGAATATTTCACCAGCCAGGACGATATCCCCGCATTGCTTGAAGAATTGCAGAACCTTTATACAGGGCGCGGCGTCAATCTCATGCGCGCAGCCGGGAAATGGGCGTTCCGCACCGCTCCAGACCTGTCCTTCCTGCTTGAGCGCATCTCCATCGAACCGCGCCGCCTGTCCAAGGCCGCGTTGGAAACGCTCGCCATCATCGCCTATCACCAGCCGGTTACACGCGCTGAAATCGAAGAAGTTCGGGGCGTATCGACATCGAAGGGAACGCTCGATGTGCTTCTTGAAATGGGCTGGATTCGCCTTCGCGGCCGGCGCCGCGCCCCGGGCCGTCCGGTCACCTACGGCACCACCGACATGTTCCTCGATCATTTTGGCTTCGACACCGTCAAGGACCTCCCCGGCCTTTCGGAGCTGAAAGGCGCAGGTCTGCTCGACAGCAACCTTCCGCCAGGCTTCTCGGTTCCCGAACCAACCGATCTGCCGGGATTGTTGCCGGATGAAGATCCGCTGGATGATGATGATTCCGGCGAAGAAAATCTTGCAGAAGCTGAAGAACCTCTACTTGAAGAAGACGCCGTCCCAGAAGAGAATGACGAAGAGACGAGACCGCAAGTTTTCGATCTTTTGAGACGGCTGCAAGGGTGATAATATACACAACGCCCGATCGGTAGCCGGAAAGGAATTGTGTTGACGTCATTCCGGGACTTGAAAGCAGATCCGCAGATCAGGCGGAGCGAACACATCACGCATTGGGAAAAGACTCGCAAGGCTGCCGCCTCGATTGCCGCGGGGCTTTCCCTCTCAGGCGTCAACAAGCGGTTTGACAACCGGCATGCGGTCAATGATTTCTCGTTTGACATCAAGCCTGGCGAGATCATCAGCCTGCTCGGCCCGTCCGGCTGCGGCAAATCAACGCTTCTGCGCATGATCGCGGGGATCGAACGGCCTGACTCGGGACGCATCGTCATCGGCGATATCGAAGTTTCGTCGACAGGACGCTTCCTTCCGCCCGAGCAACGCGGCGTGGGGCTGATGTTTCAGGATTTTGCCCTCTTTCCGCATATGAACGTGATCGACAATGTCGCTTTTGGGCTAAAACGGCTCGGGCGAGCCGTCGCGCGGCGGGAAGCGACGGCGGTTCTGACGCGTATGGGGCTGGCCGACTACGCCCGCGCCTATCCTCACCTGCTCTCCGGCGGGCAGCAGCAACGTGTTGCCCTGGCAAGGGCGATTGCGCCTCGCCCGGGCGTTCTCCTCATGGACGAGCCGTTTTCCGGGCTGGATGCCCGTTTGCGCCATGAAATCCGTAATGAAACGCTTGCGATCCTCAACGAAGTCGGCGCAACCGCAATCTTCGTCACGCATGATCCGGAAGAAGCCATGCGCCTGTCCGACCGGATCGCGGTGATGTCGCGTGGAAGTCTGGTGCAGGCCGGGACCGTGGACGAACTCTACCACAAGCCGCACAACATCTATGTGGCGGAAACCTTTTCCGAGCTGAATATCATACCATGCCGGATCATATCGGGATGGGCGGTCGGCCCTATGGGGCGTTTCCGCGCACAGGAGGGGTTGGAAGGCGAAGTCATGCTATGCCTGCGGCCGCACCAAATAACAATTAAGGATGAAGCTGACGGCGTCGCGGCGCGCGTACTTCAGAATTTCACCGTCGGGCACGAAACGCTCATGGAACTAGGCGTCAGCGGACTTGAAAAACCTCTGATTATTCGTACCGACGCGGCGCATGCAAGGCCCGGTGGAAGCGAGGTAAATCTGAGCGTCAATACTGAAAATGCGCTGTTTTTTCCTCGCCCGTGATCGGGGCGGAGTCATAATGATTTGCGTACACGCTTGCGGAAATGCGGCGTAACGCGTAGATTTCTGACAAAGACACCGCTTCATACGAGTTGCAAAGGTAAGCAAGATGGCTCCTAGCTGGTTTCAAATCGTACTTGTACTGCTGCTGATAGTGCTACTATTCGGTCGCGGCAAGATTTCCGAAGTCATGGGCGATTTCGCCAAGGGCATCAAAAGCTTCAAGCGTGGCATGACCGATGAAAGCGAGGAAGCCAAGCCGGACACGCCGCCCAAGGCTCTCGGCGATCGCTCTGGCGAAACGATCGACACAAAAACGACATCAGGCGAAAACGTTCGCGCAAGCTAAGCTCATTTGGCCGCGTGCGTAGCTTTAGCTGCGCCAACGGGCCTATGTTTTTCGTGGAAAGACAAGAACTGCGATGTTCGATATTGCGTGGTCAGAATTGCTGCTTGTTGCCGTCGTGGCAATTCTGGTTGTCGGGCCGAAAGAATTGCCCGGTATGCTGCGCTCGCTTGGCCGGATGCTCGGCAAGCTCAGGCGGACGGCCGATGAGTTTCGCAAGCATTTTGACGACGCGATACGCGACGTTGGAGCCGAGGATCTTCAGCGCGAGATGAATTCGCTAAAACAGAACAATCCGCTCAGTCAGATCCGGTCCTCCATAGAAGACGCGGCAAAAGACGTCAGCGGAGGCTCCACCGCCAAGACCGAAACCGCCGAAACTGAAAAGCGGGACAATGACGCCTATGACGATCTGGGCCCGCCGCCACCGCCTTTGCCGCCCAAAGACGCGCCCGCTTCCGCGGACGCATCCGCTAATGCCGCCCCCCCAACGCAAGACCGTTCGTCAGTGCCGGCAACCAATCCCGATAGCGACGATGACCGTGGAGCGCCGCGCGTTAACGGTGCACATGGAACCGCAGGTCAAGGGCTTTAATAACTGTGACCACCGATAATATCGACGCCACGAAAGCCCCGCTGATCGACCATCTGATCGAATTGCGTCAGAGGCTGGTGTGGACCATCGCCGGAATCGCGATTGCCTTTCTGTTCTGCATTTTTTTCGCCAAGGACATCTATAATATCCTGGTTTTGCCCTATCGCTGGGCTGTGGGCGAGGACGTGCCGATCGGCATGATTTACACCGCACCGCAGGAATTCTTTTTTACACAGCTCCGGATTGCGCTGTTCGGCGCGTTTTTCCTGGCTTTCCCGGTGATTACGTCGCAGATCTACATGTTTGTTGCGCCAGGCCTGTACAAAAATGAGCGCGACGCTTTCATTCCGTATCTGGTCGCGACGCCGTTCCTGTTTATTATAGGCGCAGCGCTGGTCTATTTCGTCATCATGCCTCTGGCGATGGAATTTTTCCTTTCCATGCAACAGACCGACGGGCCGGTGAAAATTGAGCTGACCGCACGGGTCAGCGAATATCTCTCGCTCATTATGACGCTGATCCTCGGTTTCGGGATCTGCTTCCAATTGCCGGTCGTACTGACATTGATGGCTCGGGCGGGTTTCATCTCTTCGGATGATCTGCGCTCCAAGCGCCGCTACGCCATCGTGATCGCTTTTCTCGTCGCAGCCTTTCTAACGCCGCCCGACCCGATCAGCCAGATCGGCATGGCGATCCCAACCGTGTTTCTTTACGAGTTCTCGATTTTCGCCGTCACGCTGATCGAGCGCAAACGGGCGCGCCAGAAGGCCGCCGACACTCTCGACGAGGATGATGACGACGTGACCGGGTCTATGCCGTAATCATTTCGGCAGGCGCTGAAGGCGTTCATGAAACCTTCAGCGCCCACCCCGCCAAATACAAACAACTTGCCCGCACATATCTGCAATGAGCGCTTGATCTCGCCATCATCCGAGGGAGTTGCCAATGGCCGCCTCTTTTGCCGAAAGCTTCAGCCGGCTGACCCGTTCACCCGGATTCAAGTTCTTCCTTGTTGTGCTGCTCATCTTCATACTGACCATCCCGCTCGCTCTGGTGTGGTTCGTCGTAAGCGAGCGCGAAAGCCGGTCCGAGACCGTAAAAAACGAATTGGCCGGATTGTTCGGCGACGCGCAGCAGGTCATCGGGCCGCTTCTGATCGTGCCCTACACAGTTCAGCTCAAACGTATTCAGGACGGCAAGGAGATTGAGGAGACGCATGAGCGCTATGCGACATTCCTCCCTGACGAATTTCAGGCCGAAGGCGAAGCGCAATCCGAGATCCGGCGCCGCTCGATCTATGAAGTCACGCTCTATTCAGCGCGCCTGAATTTATCCGGACGCTTTCCCGCGCCAGATATCAGGCTGATCGAACCGGATCCGGCCAATGTCCGCTGGCGCGACGCCATTTTGTCGATCGGGCTGTCTGACGTATCCGGTCTCAAGGAAGCGGCGTCGCTTCGTATCGATGGGGGGCGTTCAATCGCATTCGAGCCCAGCATCGGCCTGCCGAACGGCCACACTTCCGGGCTGCATGTGCGGCTTTTCCCGGTTGGCGCGAATATCGACGAGCCGGCATCCGCATTCAGCTTCGAGACCGAGCTGGTGTTCAACGGTTCGTCAAGCCTGACCATCGCCCCGATCGGGCGGAACTCGCAGCTTGCCCTGCAATCAGACTGGCCCCATCCAAGTTTCACCGGCGCTTTCCTGCCCGATACGCGCGAGATCAGCGCGGAGGGCTTCAGCGCAAATTGGCGCGTACCGCATCTGGCGCGCTCCATTCCACAAACCTGGCGCACAGACGCGCAGCAAGCCGCAAATATTCATGGAACGTTATATCCCGTGCTTTCAGGCGTGAGTTTCTTCGTACCCGTGGATTATTACGCCCTTGTCAATCGCGCCGCCAAATATGCGCTGATGTTCCTGTCCGTGGCTTTTCTGGCTGTTCTGGTGCTGGAATTGACCTCAGGCCATCGCATTCATGCTGTGCAATATGTCTTTGTCGGCCTGGCCATGATCCTGTTCTACGTGCTTTTGTTAAGCCTTTCGGAACATGTCGGCTTTACGCTTGCCTATCTGATCGCCTCTGGCGCAACCGGCGGCATGCTGTCGCTCTATACCGGCAAAGCGATGCAAAGCGACGCACGGGGCTTTATCATGTTTTTCGTCTTCCTTATTCTATATGGGCTGCTATACCTCATTCTGCGTCTTGAGGATTTTGCGTTGCTCGCAGGGGCAGTTGCCGGCTTCATCATGCTGACCATCACAATGTTTGCTACATTGCGGATTAATTGGTCGGGCGAAGCTGCAAATCCTGCCGGGCAGCAGAACTAACCGGAACGGATCTATGGTCGAACTTGCACTCCCGAAGAATTCCCAGATCAAAAAAGGCAAGCGCTGGAACGAGCGCAACGGCGAGGGCAATTGGAAGGAGATCAAGGTCTATCGATGGGCGCCGGAGGACGGAGAGAACCCGCGTCTGGACAGCTACTGGCTCAATCTCGACGAGACAGGGCCGATGGTTCTCGACGCGATCATCAAGATCAAGAATGAAATCGACCCGACACTGACGTTCCGCCGCTCCTGCCGCGAGGGCATTTGTGGCTCCTGCGCGATGAATGTCGACGGATCGAACACGCTCGCCTGCACCAAGGCCATCGACGAGATCAGCGGCACGATCAATATCTACCCGCTGCCGCATATGCCCGTCATCAAGGACCTCGTCCCGGATCTGACGCATTTTTACGCTCAGCATCGTTCGATTCAGCCCTGGTTGCAAACCGAGAGCACCACGCCGGAAAAGGAATGGAAACAGTCGCATGAGGACCGTCAGGAACTTGACGGCCTTTACGAATGTATTCTTTGTGCCTGCTGCTCGACGGCCTGCCCGTCCTATTGGTGGAACTCTGACCGCTATCTCGGCCCGGCCGCGCTGCTTCAGGCGCAGCGCTGGGTTGCCGATAGCCGCGATGAAGCCACGGGCGAGCGGCTCGACGATCTGGAAGATCCGTTCCGCATCTATCGCTGCCATACGATTCTGAATTGCGCGCGGGTCTGCCCGAAGGGCCTCAATCCGGCCAAGGCGATTGCCGAGCTGAAGAAGAAGATGGTCGAACGACGGACCTGACGCAACTCCAGGTTCGATCAATCGGCCGCCGCGCTTCCATTGCGTGCCTATCTGCGCAATAATTTGCCGATGTCAGATCACCATTCGGGCAAGGCCATGCGGAGCAAGCGGCGTATGATGGATATCCCTCAGCTCCGCCAGATTGCCCCCGGCGCAGGACTTCAATGCCTGATGTTGGGCCTGCGCGATTTCAGGCATGCGCCCAAATACGGTCTCCTCTTCGGCGCGGTCTACGCATTTGGCGGCTGGCTGGTGATCGGCCTCATCTTCTGGTTGTCCCTGCCCTATCTGGCCTATCCGGCCGCCATGGGGTTTGCGCTCATCGCTCCGTTCACCGCCGCTGGCGTCTATGAGGTCAGCCGCCGGCTCGAAACAGGAGAGCCGCTCTCATGGAACGTGGTTTTGGGAACGGTATGGCGGCAAAAGAGCCGTGACATGGGCTGGATGGCGCTGATCACGGGGTTCGCCTTCTTCATCTGGATCGATTACGCGGCAATCGTCTTCCTGTTATTTTTCACGCTGAACGAGCTTCAGATCGGCGCTTTCATCGAAGCGCTCACAACCACGCGCGACGGGTTGTACTTCATCCTGATCGGCAATGTCTCCGGCGCTATTCTCGCAACCGTCGTCTTTTCGGTCACGGTGATATCCTTCCCGCTGCTTATGGACCGGGAAATCGATTTCGCCACCGCCATGACGACAAGCGTGAGAGCTGTTGCAGCCAACCCGCTTCCCATGGCGCTCTGGGCGGCGCTCATTGCCCTGTGCATCCTTGTCTCGATCATGACCGTCTTCGTCGGGCTGATCGTGGTTCTGCCCGTGCTCGGGCATGCGACCTGGCATATGTATCGGAAAGTCGTCGCGGATATCCCCCAGCCGGAAGCCGAGCGGCTTTGACGGCCCTGCCGGCCTAAAGCTTGCGCAACCAGACAGTCTCGGTGGCGTGATCGCGATTCTTGTTTAGGATAAGCGCGGCGCGTTGGCGGGTCGGAAGAATGTTTTCGTCGAGGTTCTTCTGGTTGATATCGCGCCAGATTTTTGTGGCCGTCTTTCGCGCTCCGTCATCGGTCAGGTGCGAATAGCGATGAAAATAGGCGTCGGGCTGCTTGAACGCGGTTTGCCGCAAGCGATCGAAGCGGGAAACATACCATTGTTCTATGATCCTCGATTCCGCATGGATGTAGATTGAGAAATCGAAGAAATCGGAAACATACGGTATCGCTTCGCCGTTCGCAGGGAGCTTGGCGGGCTGCAGGACGTTCAGACCCTCGACAATCAAAACATCCGGCCGGTCGACCGTGACATAGTTCCCGGGTTTGACATTGTAATCGTGATGCGAGTAGACCGGCGCACGTACAAAACCGCGGCCCGCCTTCACATCCGCCATGAATTGCAAAAGGGCCTTCTGATCGAAACTTTCCGGAAACCCCTTGCGATTCATGATACCGCGCTCTTCGAGCACGTTGTTGGGCAGAAGAAAACCATCCGTCGAGACGAGATCGACGCGAGGATGGTTCGGCCAGCGCGCAAGCAGCGCGCGCAGGACGCGCGATGTCGTACTCTTGCCGACAGCAACGCTGCCGGCCACGCCGATAATGAACGGCATTTTTCCGTGCCGCGCGCCGAGAAACGCGCTCGTATCGGCATGCAGCTTCTGCGCGGCTGCCACATAGAAGTTCAGCAGCCTTGACAGCGGCAGGTAGATATCCTCGATCTCCCTTGCCGAGATCCGGTCGATCAGGCCCGAGAGCGGCTCGATCTCGTCTTCCGACAGGGTCATGGGCGTATCGGCGCGCAGCCGGGCCCATTCGGGACGAGTGAAGATGCGGTAAGGGGAAAATTCCAGCACCCAGCTCGGCTGCATCATCGGCACCATAGGTGTGATCATGAGGCCCTCACGCGGGACGCTTTTTCCTCAAGTCCGGTCTGGCCGGATCGTTTTTCCAGAACCGTGAGAACGTCGTCGAAGCTGATATTGCGCGCTTCCAGCAAGACCAGAAGATGATACAGCACATCGGCCGCTTCACCCTTGAGTGCTTCGTCATCCTCATCGAGAGCTGCGATCATCGCCTCGACGGCCTCTTCGCCGAATTTTCGGGCGCATTTTGCAGGGCCGCCATCGAGAAGTTTTCGCGTATAGGAGACGTCGCTGACGGCATTCCGGCGGGCGGCAATCGTTTCCGCCAAAGTCTCTAAAATGTTTTTTGCCATAAGCAGGCACCCGTTCGATTTTATCACTCTGAAACTAGCCGGGATCGGGAAGGAAATCACCCAGTCAAAGACCTGTTTGGGGGACTACGGGGTTTTACCCAGTATAGTCCCTGCCGCCGAAAATCGCCGATCCGACGCGAATATGCGTAGCGCCCGATCTGATGGCGCTTTCGAAATCCGCACTCATGCCCATGCTCAAACCGCCCAGCCCGAGCCCGGCAGCCAGTGCCGCCAACCGCTCGAAAAATGGCTCCGGTGGTTCGTCAACCGGCGGAATACACATCAGGCCCGCTATTTCCAAACCGAATTCATCGTGGCACTGCCCAACAAAGGCGTCCGTATCATCGGGCGCAATTCCGGCCTTTTGCGGTTCGCCGCCAATATTGACCTGAACAAAAAGTTCCAGCATCCGCTCTTGAGCAACCATCTCAGCGGCAATGGCGCGCGCGATTTTCGGCCTGTCGATCGTGTGAATCGCATCGAAAAGCGCAACGGCCTCTTTTGCCTTGTTCGATTGCAGCGGACCGATCAGATGCAGTTTGACCGCGGGATAACGCCCGCGCAACGCCGGCCATTTCGCTTTGGCCTCCTGAACGCGATTCTCGCCGAACAGCGCCTGACCTGCTTCGATTGCGGGAATAATCGCATCCGCCTCGAAAGTCTTGGACACCGCGATGAGCGTAATGTCTTCCGGCGAACGTCCAGCGTGCGCCGCCGCATCGCCAATACGATCGCTGATTTGCGCCAGATTCTCTCTGGCGAACGTGTAATTTTCCATCGGCATACCGAAAAGCTAAAGATAATTCCCTCGGAATATTAAGCGGTGCTTGACCATGGCCCCCTTTTTCGGCTGGATACCATCCGAACAGGAGCCGCATGGAAGCGGTCAATTGCGGGTAAAGGCATTCCATGGTTGCAGAACGATATAACGCACCCGAGCGCGAAAAGCACTGGCGTAAAACGTGGGACGACGAAGAGGTTTACAAGGTCGAGGAGAACGAATCACGACCGAAGCATTACGTTCTCGAAATGTTTCCGTACCCTTCGGGCCGAATCCATATGGGCCATGTCAGAAACTACTCGATGGGCGATGTGGTGGCCCGCTATAAGCGCGCCAAAGGTTACAACGTCCTTCATCCGATGGGCTGGGATTCGTTCGGCATGCCGGCTGAAAACGCCGCGCTGCAAAGCGGCGTTCATCCCAAGGACTCGACTTACGCCCATATTGCAACCATGCGCGAACAGCTTAAGGAGATGGGGCTGTCGCTCGACTGGAGCCGCGAACTGGCGACGAGCGATCCGGAATATTACGAGCAGCAACAACGCCTGTTCATCGACTTTCTGCAAAAAGGTCTGGTTTACCACAAGAAAAGCAAGGTCAACTGGGACCCGGTCGATCATACGGTGCTTGCAAATGAACAGGTGATCGACGGCAAGGGCTGGCGGTCCGGCGCGCCGGTCGAGCAGCGCGAATTGGACCAGTGGTTCCTGAAGATCACTGAATATGCCGAAGACCTGCTGTCGGCTCTGGACCGGCTGGAGCGCTGGCCGGACAAGGTGCGCCTGATGCAGCGCAACTGGATCGGCCGGTCGGAAGGCCTGTTGATGCAGTTTGCGCTGGAAGGCGGTGCGCTGCCGAAAGAGCATGAGAAGCTGGAAGTCTTCACAACCCGCCCCGATACGATTTTCGGCATGTCTTTTTGCGCCATCTCGCCCGATCATCCGCTGGCCAAGCAATTGGCTGTGGAAGACGAGGGCTTGAGCGCCTTCATCAAAGAAACCCACCAGATGGGCACCAGCGAGGAAGATATCGAACGGGCGGAAAAAAGGGGGTACGACACCGGCCTGAAAGCCGTGCATCCGTTCCGCAAGACGACGAAGGTTCCTGTCTATGTCGCCAATTTCGTTCTAATGCAATATGGGACCGGCGCGATCTTCGGCTGCCCGGCGCATGACCAGCGGGACCTCGACTTCGCCCGCAAATACAAGCTGCCGGTGAAGGCCGTCGTCGTTCCGGAAGGCGAAGACCCAAAGGATTTCACAGTCGGCGACGAGGCTTATACCGGACCCGGCGGGATCGCCAATTCAAGCTTCCTGGACGGTATGGGCGTTGACGAGGCAAAGAACGAAGTCGCCACGCGCATGGAAAAACGCGGCGAAGGCCAGCGCAAGATCAATTACCGCCTGCGCGACTGGGGCATTTCCCGCCAGCGCTATTGGGGCTGCCCGATCCCGATCATCCATTGCGAGACATGCGGCGTCGTGCCTGCCGAGGACCTGCCTGTGCGCCTGCCGGAAGACGTCACGTTCGACAAGCCCGGCAACCCGCTCGACCGCCATCCGACCTTCAAGCATGTCGATTGCCCCAAATGTGGCGCACCGGCACGGCGCGAAACCGACACGATGGATACATTCGTGGATTCCTCGTGGTATTTCGCGCGTTTCTGCTCGCCGCACGCCAAAACGCCGGTCGACCGCAAGGCCGTGGATTACTGGCTCCCGGTCGATCAATATATTGGCGGCGTCGAGCATGCGATTCTGCATCTGCTCTATTCGCGCTTCTTCATGCGCGCCATGACCGACACCGGACATGTCGATATCGATGAGCCATTCGCCGGGCTGTTCACGCAAGGCATGGTGATTCACGAAACCTATCGTGACAAGAATGGCCAGTGGATCAATCCTGATGATATCAGTTTCCAGGGCGAGGGCCGCGAACGCAAGGCCATCCTTGCCAAGAGCGGCGAGCCGGTGACGATCGGTCCCCCGGAAAAAATGTCGAAATCGAAGAAGAACACCGTCGATCCGGTGGATTTCATCGCCAATTTCGGCGCGGATACGGCGCGCTGGTTCGTGCTGTCGGATTCGCCACCGGAACGTGACGTCGCCTGGAGCGACGAAGGCGTTCAGGGGTCCTGGCGCATGGTGCAGCGTCTGTGGCGGCTGATCGATGAAGCAGCCGAAAAAGGCGCGGAAAAGGGCGCCAAACGCCCGGCGGAATTCAGCGGCAGCGCCACCGAACTGCGCCGCACATTCCACAAAGGTTTGCACTGGGTCAGTCATAATATTGAAACTTTGCGCTTCAATACGGCGATCGCCACGATCTATGACCTTGCGAATAAGCTCGGTAGCGCTCTGCAAGGCCAAAAAAACGACAAAGATCCAAGTCTTGAATGGGCATTGAGAGAATCGGCTGAAATTATGACGCAAATGTTCGCCCCGATCATGCCACATCTGGCGGAAGAATGCTGGGCGCGGCTCGGCTACAACAGTCTGATTGTAAAACAGCCTTGGCCGGAAGCGGAACAGGCGCTGCTCGTTGACGATCAGATCACCATTGCCGTACAGATTAATGGCAAGAGGCGGGATGAGCTTCAGATTACTCGTAATGCGTCAAAAGCTGATATAGAGGCCGCCGCGCTGGATCTTGAGGGCGTGAAGCGGGCTCTTGAAGGCCGTGAGATCAAGAAGATCATCGTCGTACCGCAAAGGATCGTCAATGTCGTTGCTTGAATGCCGTAATATGATGCTAGCAAAGCGTGCTTTTGCAGCTATTGGCTTGATCTCGCTGCTGGTCTTGTCCGGCTGCGGGTGGAAACCGCTCTACGGAACAACCGCGAGCGGCGCCGATCTTCAGGATCTCATGCGCTCGGTCGAAATCGCGACAATACCGGGTCGCGTCGGACAGCAAATCCGCAATGAGCTTATTTACGACACAACCGGTGGCGGAACCGGGGCGGTTCCTGAATATCGCCTCGATATCGCAATCCGTGAGTCGGTGCTCAATACGCTTGTTGACAATACCGGCGATGCGCAATCGCAAACTTATCAGCTTTACTCCCAGTACAAGCTTATCCGTCTGTCCGACAATGAGGTGGTCTTGAACGGGAACAGCAATGCCCGCGCCGCTTATGACAAGCTGGATTCGGTCTTTGCAGACATCCGGGCCCGACGTGACGCGGAAAATCGCGCCGCCAAGACGATTGCAGATGCTGTCCGCCTGCGCATGGCGGCCTTCCTCTCGTCATCAGCTTAATATTGCAGTTTGATCATGAACAAAAAGCCGCCAGTCTTCTCGGCGGCTTTTTTATTGGCTAAACAGGACATGCAGGCCGACAGGGCCTTCAACCAGGACATGTCATGCCGTTGATCCGTTCGACCGATCCGCAGGAAATCGTCAAATCCGCCGGCTCAAAAATGGCGGTGTTTCTGGTTTTCGGCTCCGATTCAGGTCAAGCCGCCGATATCGCGAAACAGCTAGCCGAATTGCGCAGCCGGCGCTCGGATCCGCCTGGCGACATCATCCGCCTGACCGAGGAAGATCTCAAACAGACGCCGGGCCGTCTCGCCAGCGAAGCGCGCAGCCTGGCCATGTTCGGCGGCCCTCCCGTGATCGCGGTGAAAATGGGACCGCAGATTACACCGGCGCTCATGCAGGATTTGCTTGAAGACGGCGCCCTTGCGGCCTCGATCATCATCGAAGCAGGCAATCTGAAGAAGGACGCCAAGATCCGCCAGCTTTTCGAGAAAGCCCGGAATGCGGCCGCTATTGCCTGCTACGGCGCGAGCAGCCGGGATCTTGAGCAGCTCGTTCGCGGCGAGGTTCAAAAAGCGGGTGCCGCGATTGCCGCCGACGCTCTGCAGCGCCTCGTGCAGCTTCTAAGCGGAGACTGGTCCGTCTGCCGTTCCGAAGTCGCCAAGCTCCTGATCTATGCCGATGGCGAACCGGAAATCACCGTGCAGCATGTCGAGGCCGTGGTGGGAGACGCCTCAGCTCAGGCGTTCGATCTGGCCATCTCCGCAACGCTCGCCGGAAACGCGCCAGCAGCCCTGCGCCAACTGGACGGCCTTGCCGCCAGCGCGACGCCCGCCAGCGTCTTCCTCACCATGCTGCTCGGCCATTTGCAGAAACTGCATCTCATACTGGCGGGCATGGATCGCGGCGAAAGCTTCGATGCGGCGGCGGCGAAACTCCGCCCTCCCCTGCATTTCCGACAAAAAGACAGCATGAAAGAACAGGCCGCCCGCTGGCGTCTCCCCCATATCGCCACAATGATCGACCGCGCCCATGAAACCATCCGGCAGACGCGGCTCAAACCTGCACTCGAACATGAACTTGTCTCCGATTTCGTTCTGCGCCTTGCCGATTGGCGCAAGCGAGCAGCCTGAATTCTCACGACATAACAGATATATGGAAGTTGCCAGCCACAATGACCCCAGAGCTGATTATCTTCGACTGCGACGGCGT
>JAHQVI010000063.1 GCA_019634405.1 Hyphomicrobiales bacterium | reverse complement strand
TCGAAAATCTGCGCGCCGCAATAGGACTGGTAGGTCGAGATGCCCATCTTGGACATCACCTTCAATATGCCCTTGTTAATTGCCTTGATATAGCGTTGCTCGGCTTCCTCATAGGACAGCGGCTGACCAAGCTCGGGCAGCATCGTCTCAATGGTCTCGAAGGCGAGATAGGGATTTATTGCTTCCGCGCCATAACCGGCCAGCGTACAGAACTGGTGGATTTCATGCGCTTCGCCTGTCTCGACGACCAGACCGACCGACGTGCGCAAGCCTTTCCTTATGAGGTGATGATGCACGGCCGACGTGGCCAGCAGCGACGGGATCGGGATCCGCGCTGAATTGGCATTGCGATCGGACAAGATGATGATGTTGTAGCCGTCGCCTACGGCAGTTTCCGCATCCGACATCAGCTTTTCGAGCGAAGGCTCCATGCCCGCCGCGCCCAGATCGGAGCTATAGGTCGCATCGAGCGTCACGGCATTGAACGGGGCGTCTTCCGCCCCCGTCAGCGCGCGGATGCGTTCGATCTTCTCGTTTCGCAGCACGGGTTGACTGATTTCAAGCCGCTTCTGCGTCGATGTCCCTTCCAGATCGAGAATGTTCGGGCGCGGTCCGATGAAGGAGACGAGGCTCATCACCAGCTCCTCACGGATCGGGTCGATCGGCGGGTTCGTCACCTGCGCGAAATTCTGCTTGAAATAGGTGTGGAGAAGCTTCGGCTTGTTGGACAATGCGGAAACCGGCGTATCGGTTCCCATCGAGCCAACCGCTTCCTGTCCGCCCTCAACCATTGGCTGCATAACGAACTTCCAGCTTTC
The DNA here is from genome assembly GCA_019634405.1 of Hyphomicrobiales bacterium. Lineage (GTDB taxonomy): Bacteria > Pseudomonadota > Alphaproteobacteria > Rhizobiales > Rhodomicrobiaceae > JAHQVI01. The sequence continues at coordinate 10,324 of JAHQVI010000063.1, read as the reverse complement.
CTGCGTATAACCGAAAGCCTGCTGGAGATCGAGCAGATCGTCATTTGAATGCGGCGGCACATGCGGCGAAGGCTCAAGTTCGGCGACGCGGATCTGTCCGGCGTCGAGCCAGTTCTGGAATGGATGGCTGTCGGCAAGTTCGGCCTTGATTTCCTCATCCGAAATAATGCGCCCCTTTTCGAGGTCGATCAGAAGCATCTTCCCGGGTTGAAGACGCCATTTCTCGATGATGCGCTCCTCCGGGTAAGGCAGCACGCCCATTTCGGAGGCCAGAATGACCTTGTCGTCATCGGTCACGAAATAACGCGCCGGGCGCAGGCCGTTGCGGTCGAGCGTCGCGCCAATCTGACGGCCATCCGTGAAAGCGACCGCCGCCGGGCCGTCCCATGGCTCCATCAGTGCGGCGTGATATTCGTAGAAAGCGCGGCGCTTGGGGTCCATGAGCGGATTGTTGTCCCACGCTTCCGGGATCATCATCATCATGGAATGCGCAAGCGAATGGCCGCCCTGAACGAGAAATTCCAGCGCATTGTCGAAACAGGCCGTGTCGGACTGGCCCTCATAGGAAATCGGCCAGAGCTTGGAAATTTCGTCGCCAAAGAGCGGCGAGGACACGCTTGCCTGCCGCGCAGCCATCCAGTTCACATTGCCGCGCAGCGTATTGATCTCGCCATTATGCGCAACCATACGAAACGGATGCGCCAGACGCCATGACGGGAAGGTGTTCGTGGAGAAACGCTGATGAACGAGAGCAAGCGCGGATTTGAAACGCGGATCATGCATATCGTTGAAATATTCGCCAAGCTGAAACGCCAGGAACATGCCCTTATAGACGATCGTCCGGCTGGACATTGAGACAAAATAGTAGTCTTCGCTTTGAAGCGCTTCCTCGCGTCCCAGCCTTTCCGACATCGACTTGCGGGTAATATAGAGACGGCGCTCATAATCATCGTCTGATGCTATATTCGGATTACGCCCGACGAAAACCTGGCGATGAACCGGTTCGGCTTCGAGCACGATCTTGGGCAGCCCGGAATTGTTGACCGGCACGTCACGCCAGCCCAGAACCGTAAGCCCTTCAGCGACGATGATTTCGTTAATAATCTTTTCGCAGCGCACGCGTTTGGCGGCGTCCTGCGACAGGAACATCTGGCCAACGCCATATTGGCCGGGTCCGGGCAGAGCAAAGCCAAGCCGCTCCGCTTCGGCGGCAAAGAATTCATGGGGAATCTGCAGCAATGCGCCGGCCCCGTCGCCGGCAAGAGGATCCGCGCCAACGGCACCACGATGCGTCAGATTTACAAGGATTTTCAGGCCATTCTGGACGATCTCGTGGCTTTGCCGGCCCTTGATATCTGCTATCAGGCCGATGCCACAGGCGTCATGTTCGAATTTGGGATTGTAAAGCCCCTGAGCGCGCGCAAACGCGCCGCCACTCTGCTTTGAAGCAGGGATAGCAGGTCTGTCAGGCATCCATTTCGTCATGATGTCTACTGGCCTCGAATATGTTGGCGGACCGCAGATGCCGGACCGTCTGTCAAGCGGCAGGACGTCGCGCCTCTCAAGGCTCCCCCAACGTTATTAACTTCTCATTTATTCGCAGGAGAAGTCAGTTCAGTCCGGGCGGACTGCTTGAACTTCGCCATGGAAAGCCAGATTGGATACGCTATCACTGTGGTAAGCGCGCAAAGAGACGCCTCGCCCTGTTTAAAAAACAAGCAAAAAACGAGGTGTTGCTTCGTCTGACTACGCTTTGGCTAACCTGCTAATCTTAACGATGACACAAAAAAGACTTATAGGCAAGCGCATGAGAAAATTTGGCGCAGGGGGGCTTACGAAGCTCTTATGTCGCTTCGTGAAATATCAGTTTAACTTGTACAAATTCGGTTAATACCTATTCAATATCTTGCACCTCATCCGGACCGCCGCCATGAATACGCTGTGCGAGAGCCGCTTCGACAAATTCGTCAATATCACCGTCCAGAACGCCTGAAGGATTGGTGCTCTCAACGCCGGTTCGCAGATCTTTAACCAGTTGGTAAGGCTGCAGCACATAGGACCGGATCTGATGCCCCCAGCCGATTTCCGTCTTGCTGGCGGCTTCCGATTCCGCCTCTTCCTCGCGTTTTTTCAGCTCCTGCTCGTAAAGACGGGCTTTCAGCATATTCCACGCCGTAGCGCGGTTCTTATGCTGCGAACGTTCGTTCTGACACTGGACGACGATGCCTGTCGGAATATGCGTAATGCGCACCGCACTGTCGGTCGTGTTAACATGCTGGCCACCTGCGCCGCTGGCGCGATAGGTGTCGATCCGGCAATCCGACTCCTTGACGTCGATGTTAATCTCATCATTGATCGAGGGGTACACCCAGACGGAGGCAAAACTCGTATGGCGCCGCGCATTGGAATCAAAGGGCGATATGCGCACAAGGCGATGCACGCCGGATTCCGTTTTTAGCCAGCCATAGGCATTATGCCCCTTGATCAGGATCGTCATGGATTTGAGCCCGGCTTCCTCGCCCGCGCTCGATTCGATGATCTCGGTCTTGTATTGGCGGTCCTCCGCCCAGCGCAGATACATGCGTGAAAGCATCTGCGCCCAGTCCTGGCTTTCCGTTCCGCCCGCGCCTGCATGAACTTCAAGGAAGGTGTCGTTCGTATCGGCCTCGCCGGAAAGCAGGGCCTCGACCTCGCGTTTCTGCGCGGTGCGGGCAAGCTCCTTCAGCGCCGTCTCGGCCTCGCTAACGACATCCGCATCGCCTTCTTCCTCGCCAAGAGCGATCAGGTCAAGATGGTCGTAAAGGCCGTTTTCAATCTCCATATAGGCCTTGATCGAATCCTCAAGCTGCTGCCGCTCGCGCATGACGGCGCGCGCCCTGTCAGTGTCGTTCCAGAGATCGGGGTCTTCAGCGAGCGCATTAAGCTCTTTCAGTCGGAAATTGGCTTTGTCCCAGTCAAAGATGCCTCCGGAGCAGGGAAAGCGACTCTTTGATCTGATCGGCTATGGCTTGCGTTTCGGCACGCATATTATGTCTCCACTGAGAAAAAGAAAAAGCTGGCGCCGAAAGCGCCAGCAACTCCATGCGTATATAGTCTGAATTAGTACAGACCGCCAGCCTGCGGTTGGTTGGTATACCCCCCGCCGACCTCTGCGCCTGAACTTGGCGTCCCCTGAATATCGACACCCGGATAGGTAATGTATGAGAATGGGTCCGAAGGCTCCTCATTCGGCTTGTAGGCCTCAAGGATCGTTTTCGAGCCATTGCCATTCTGCGCGCGCATGCCCGTTTTCGCATCGACACGTACGAGTTTGATACCGGACGGCACGCGAAAAGGTATGGCCGGTTTATCGGCAAGCGCCAATTCCATGAAGTTCTGGAAGATTGGCGCGGCCAACCCGCCGCCGGTATTTCCCTTGCCCATCGGCTTCGGATTATCATAGCCAACAAAAACGCCGACCGTTAAATCAGGCGAGAAACCGACGAACCAGGCGTCTTTTTCGTCATTCGACGTTCCTGTCTTGCCTGCGAGGGGCTTACCGACCTTCGATACGCGATAGCCGGTTCCACGCTTCACGACGCCTTCCAGCATAGACGTGATCTGATAGGCCGAATGCGAACCGATTATCTGCCTGCGATTATCGGCCAGCTCAGGTTCCCGCTGGCCATTCCAGGCTTCGGCGACGCAGGCTTCGCAACTTCGTTCATCATGGCGCCAGATGGTGCGGCCGTAACGGTCCTGTATGCGGTCGATCATGGTCGGCTGAACCTGCTTGCCGCCATTGACGAAAGACGAATACGCCGTAACCAGCCGCAGCAGCGTGGTTTCACCAGCTCCCAACGACATCGACAAAAGCGGTGGAAGCTCGTCATAGACGTTAAAGCGGCGCGCATATTCAGAGATAATCGGCATGCCCAGGTCCTGGGCCAACCGCACGGTCATCAGGTTGCGCGACTTCTCAAGCCCCAGACGCAGAGTGGAGGGACCATAGAACTTGTTTTCATAATTGTCCGGTTTCCAGGTGTCCTGACCGCCGCCCTGCTCGATTGCTAGCGGAGCGTCAAGAACGATACTTGACGGGCTATAGCCATTGTCGAGCGCAGTTGCATAAACGACGGGCTTGAATGACGAGCCCGGCTGGCGCTTGGCCTGCACGCCGCGGTCAAACTGGCTCTTGGCAAAGCTGAAACCGCCGACATCGGCAAGAACGCGTCCCGTATGCGGGTCCATCACGATAATGGCGCCGCCAACATCGGGAAGCTGGACCAGACGCCACGCGACGGCATCGCCTTCGTCATTGTCGTTGTCTTCATTGCCGTCATTGTCACGGTTGGGCGGCGCCACATAGATCACATCGCCCGGCGCGAGCACGCTGCTGACGGTCTTGGGGCGATCGCCAAGCTTCATATTCGATCTTTTGTCATATCCAAGTGGTTTGCGCGCCCATTGCACCGTGCTGAGCGTCAACGGAATGGTTTCCCGCTGTTCCTCAACAGATCCTGACGCCTTGCGCGCCGGACGCAAACCAACCGTTGCACTCTTGTCGTCAGCTTCGAGAACGACGCCTAGACGCCAAGGCTTAAGGTCGGACAATACCTTGATTTCCGAAAGCTTTTCGCCCCAATCGCCCGCGATGTCAATCTGATCGACCGGACCGCGATAGCCAAGTTTGCGCTCGAAACGCAGCAAGCCTTCGCGCAACGCCCCGCGAGCAAGCTGCTGCAATTTCGGATCCAGCGTCGTGCGGACGGAAAGCCCGCCGCCATAGAGCTTGTCTTCGCCATAGCGGGAGACGAGCGTCCTGCGCACCTCCTCGGCAAAATATTCGGCTGCGAACTTCGTGCCGCCCAACCGGCGCCGGTTGACCGTGAAGGGAGCCGCCTTGGCCTTCTCCGCCTCTTCATCCGTGATGTAGCCTTCCGTCGCCAAACGGCCGATAACCCAGTTGCGGCGCTGGATAGCGCGCTCGCGCCGACGATAGGGATGGTAATTATTCGGCGCTTTCGGAAGGGCGGCAAGATAGGCCGCCTCCTCGATTTCGAGATCCTTCAGTTCCTTGCCGAAGTAATTCATCGCAGCCGCGGCAATGCCGTAAGCCCCCATGCCGAAATAGATCTCATTCAAATATAGTTCGATGATCTTCTCTTTGGGGAATGCGCGTTCAATACGGATTGCAAGAATCGCTTCCTTGACCTTGCGCATCATGCTGCGTTCGTTCGTCAGGAGAAAGTTTTTCGCAACCTGCTGAGTGATCGTGGAAGCACCTTCCATGCGCCCGCCGCCAGCAATGAACTTCTGCGCGTTGGTTATGACCGCGCGGGCAAGCCCCTCAAAATCAAGCCCGGTATGCTGGAAGAAATTCTTGTCTTCCGCCGCAACGAAGGGATCGATAACTTTTTTGGGTATGGCCGTGCTTGGCAGGTAGATACGCTTTTCCCTGGCGAATTCGCCGATCAATGACCCGTCATTGGCGTGGACGCGCGTCATAACCGCAGGTTCGTAATTGGCCAGATGTTCATAATCGGGCAATTCGCTGGATATCTTCCAGAGAAAATATCCAGCAACCGCAGCACCGGCAACGAAGAGTACACCGCCAGCGGCAAAAGCAAACCCCAAAAGACGGAGAATTATGCTCTTGCGTCGTTTTCTACGCGGTTTCTCTGGCGGCATCATGGGAGAATTTGGAATCTGCATGTCTGATTCATTTCCAACTAGATGCGTCCGCGCGCCATATCGGCGCACAGAACATTACATCGGTCTAGAGCTGCGGAATAAAAAGCGGAAAACAAACGCCGCTCATTATATATCGTTTGTCATCGCGGCCATCGGGAAGCAGCATCCCCTTTTTTGGCTCCGATGATCAGCCCGGCACACTCACATGTCGTTGCTCAAAAAAGGACCTTATCGATTTAGCCATAGCTTTCGCTACATTCAAACGCCACTCCTTGGAGGTCAAGGCCGTTTCATCTTTCTCATTGCTCAGATAACCGAGTTCAACGAGCACTGACGGGACATCTTCCGCCTTCAGAACACGAAAATCAGCAAAACGATGTGGCGACTTCAGAAGCGGCGTTTTACTGCCAAGCTCTTTAAGCAATTTTTTGGCAAAAGCAATTGATAGATTCTTGGTCTCTCTGTGCATCAGATCTATCAAAATGCTCTCAAGGCTTCCGTCAGCGCTTGCCGGCAACTCGATACCTGCCAGAACATCGGAATTGTTTTCACGGGCTGCGGCTAGCTTGGCCCGCGCGTCAGACGCCTCTTCGGACAAAGTGTAGACGCTCGCTCCACGAACGTCGTTCAGCATCTTCCTTGTCACCAGAGGATGCTTGATATCAAGCGCATCCGCATGGACGGAAATCATCAGATCCGCCTCGGATTGCCGCGCAAATTCCACTCTTTCCTGCAGTGGCACAAAGATATCTTCGCTGCGCGTCATCAGGACACGAAAGCGCCCGTTCGCCTCAAGCTCAGCCTTCAGAACCTGGCAAAAACTAAATACAACATTCTTTTCATAAACGCCATTTCTGGTCACGGTGCCGGGGTCGGGGCCGCCATGTCCCGGATCAAGAACGATGGTCGGCTTGCCCGAATCGCCATCCCTGCCTGACGCGCCTTCGCCCCCGGGCCCGGTCAGGTTCGTTTGCGGCTGAATTGCGCGCAACGCAGCCTGCCGCCGCCACTGTTCCTGAAATTCCTGCTCGGACGCGCTGACCAGATCAATGACGAGCCTTGCCGGCTGCCCGTTCTCCGATGGTCTAACAAAGGCTTTTTCGATTGCGACGGGGCCAACCGTATCGATAACGATACGCGATTTGCCCTGGGCGAAAAGGCCGTAACGAAAGGCGTTGATCAGACCTCTCCCGGTCTCGCCGATGCCAGGCGGCATCTGGAACTGCACTTTCGGAAGATCGATTATGACGCGATAGGGATCCGCGAGAAGAAAAGCCCGGAAATCGACCGTCGCCGAAAGATCTGCCACGAACCGCGTCCGTTTCAGGTCGCCTCCGACACGCGCATCTCGCGCAACAGCGTCACTGCGCTGCGCTGCAACATTCGCTGAAAGGGCCGTTAACCCAACCAGCGTCGTAAGTAAAACTCCCAGGATCAGTCTGAATGAACTTGCGCCCGTCCGCACGCTCTGAACTCCTTTGATGCCGCCTTCGCTCAAAGCCAAGCGGCACTATGCGTGTTTTGTGCTTTATGATAAAGATTAGAATTAAGGTATCGTTGTGATTTCGCTGTTACACACAAATTCAGGCATTATGTGGTCTTGCCGATTCGGCCACCAGCAGTTATGAATGACAAGTCGCGCCAATTTTAGAGTCGGATTGTGACCATTTGGCAATGTTTGCAGCATCAAGGAGACGCCGACGCGGCTCTGCTGCGGCAAGTTAGCGGCGCTCACTTGTCTGGACACCGTTCCACGGCTGACATCAGGCAGTGGGTTCGTTGAGTATATAAGCCTGCTTGCTCCGGCGTTTGATGTGCCGAAATTTGCGGGCGAGCGCAATAAACACAGATTTTCGTTCCTAGCGCGGGAGAAATTGCGCCGCAGGAACGCTGGTGAGATCCGCCCGATACAATAAAACACGACGGCGGCTACAAGATTTAAAGGACCCGGATGTCACACGGTCGCAACCGGCAGACATTCAACAACAACAATGATTGCCTCGCGCTCTGAACCGAACAAACGCGTAACGCATTCCAAAACCGGCATTCACCGCTGTTGTCCCGCTACGGCCGGACCGCACGGCGCCGTTTTGCGTTTCGACAGTGATCGCAGGAGCGTCGATAGGCAAAACAACAAGCGCGCCATCGCGCGGACCGCACGACAGGGGCTGCATTTGCGCCCACGCAGTCCCGCTAGCGAATGCGCGCGGGAGACCATATTACATGGGAAACAAAATGCTAATAGATGCCGCGCACCCGGAAGAAACCCGGGTCGTGGTGCAACGTGGAAACCGTGTTGAGGAATTTGACTACGAATCGGCAAACAAGAAGCAACTACGAGGCAACATCTATCTCGCGAAAGTAACGCGTGTCGAGCCCTCTTTGCAGGCCGCTTTTGTCAATTACGGCGGAAATCGCCACGGCTTTCTCGCCTTTAGTGAAATTCATCCGGATTATTATCAGCTTCCAATGGCGGAGCGTCAGGCTCTGAAACAGGAAGAGGATCGCGAATCCAAGGCTGAGGCTCACGACAATGGCAAGGATGGTTCCGACGAAGACGCCGATAATGCGGACGCCTTGCCTCAAAACGCCTCCGGTGACGTTTTAGATCCCCAGAACAGCGAGCAGCCGGATGCGGACTACGAGATCGCAGCCGACCGCGACAATCGCGCCAGCCAGGCCGCGGCGCTTGAAGCGGCCCTGCCGCCGACACGATACTCCACGCCTGTCGCGAAAGTAGATGGTGACGAGCGTGAGGCGCTGTCGTCGGATGACGTTGAAATGTCCGGCAGCGGCGATGACGGCTTCGATTCGGATGATGACACCAGGGCCGATCGGGACAGTCATACCGAAAACGATGACAATGACGACGATACGACCGACGATGAAGACGTCGTATCCGTTGGCAGCGAAGATGCGATGGAGGAAGTTCCCCAGCGCATGCGCCGCCGCCGCCGCAGCTACAAGATTCAGGAAGTCATCAAACGCGGCCAGATCCTGCTGATACAGGTCGTCAAGGAGGAGCGCGGCAATAAGGGCGCGGCCCTGACCACCTATCTGTCGCTGGCCGGGCGCTACACTGTTCTGATGCCGAATACCGGCAGTGGCGGAGGAATTTCGCGCAAGATCTCCTCGCCGAGCGATCGCAAACGCCTGCGCGAAATCGCTTTGGAACTCGACGTCCCCGAAGGCATGGGCCTGATCATCCGGACTGCGGGCGCTGCGCGCACCAAAACGGAGCTGAAGCGCGACTACGAATATCTGCTGCGCTTGTGGGAAAATGTCCGCGACCTGACCCTGAGTTCGAGCGCGCCCTGTCTCGTTTATGAGGAAGGCGACCTGATCAAGCGATCCATCCGTGATCTCTATAATAAGGACATCGACGAAGTGCTCGTCGCCGGCGATGACGCCTATCGCGACGCGAAGGACTTCATGCGGATGCTCATGCCAAGTCACGCCAAGAACGTCCAACCCTACAAGGAGCCGGAGCCTCTGTTCACACGCTACGAGGTTGAACGCCAGCTCAACGCGATGTTCAGCCCGCAAGTGACGTTGCCGTCCGGCGGTTACATCATCATCAACCAGACAGAAGCGCTGGTTGCAGTGGATGTGAACTCGGGCAAATCGACCCGCGAATTCTCGATCGAAGACACGGCGCTCAACACAAACCTCGAAGCTGCCGAAGAAATCGCCCGCCAGCTTCGTCTGCGCGACCTTGCCGGACTGATCGTCGTCGATTTCATCGACATGGAAGAAAAGCGCAATAACCGCGCCGTCGAACGCAAGCTGAAGGAATGCCTGCGCGACGACCGGGCGCGCATTCAGGTCGGCCGAATCAGCCTTTTTGGCCTTTTGGAAATGTCCCGCCAGCGCATCCGCACGGGCATGCTCGAAGGCTCCACGGCCCCGTGTCAGCACTGCCATGGCACTGGCTTTATCCGTTCGACCGAATCGGTGGCACTCGCCGTTCTGCGCAGCCTGGACGACTGGCTCCGCGCCAATACGCCTTGCAGGCTCAACGCCGTCGCGGCAATTGACGTGGTTCTGTATATTATCAACCAAAAGCGCGCCTATCTGCAGGATATCGAAAGCCGGCATGGCGTCACGATCTCCCTGACGGCAAGCGATCGCATGCAGGGCGCGAATTTCCATATTGAGAAGGTTTCCACTGCAGCGGACGGCTCCGAGCAAGGCATCGCGCCGGTTTCGCAAAGCGACCGCATCATTCAGCCGTTCGAAGGCGAAGCTGTTTCCGGCGAGGAAGAGTCCGGCCGGTCGTCCCGCCGTAGGCGCAGACGCCGGGGCCGTAGTGGCAGCGAGGAGCGCGAGAACCGGCTGGCCGCCGCCAGCGCAACCGATGCGGAAACGGTACAGGAAGACAAAACCGAAGAGCCTGCAGAGCTAGCCGTCGAAGGTGATGTGCCGGAAGACGGCGTGACGTCCAAGCCGCGCCGCCGCTCTCGTCGCCGTGGCCGCCGCGGGGGGCGTCAGCAGAGAAATGCCCGGGCCGAAGCGGCAGCGCTGGAAAATCCCGGCAACGAGGACGCTCCGGCAAGCGACGAAACGCCTGCGCCGGCAGAGACGGACCAAACCGAGCCGGCGGCTCTCGCCATACAGGCCGAAACGCCTGAACCGGCTGAAGTGCCTGCTC
>JAHQVI010000062.1 GCA_019634405.1 Hyphomicrobiales bacterium | reverse complement strand
GGCATAAACGGCTCAATCGCTGACCAGGCTTCGTCGCTCAACCAGAAAAGTCGGCTCATCATCCGCTCCCTCATCCCATGAGCAAAGCTGAATCATGATTTGCCTATGCAGATCAATGGAGTGATTGGGTTTTGAGCCTAATACAATTCAATCGAAAAATGTTTAGACGCCCAGCCATTGTGCATGCAGGTCGGTATCCGCCCGCAAGTCGTCCGATGCACCTGTCCAGACGCATTGACCGCGGCCAAAGATGCTGGCCGTATCGCACAGACGCGTCGCGAACTGGAAGTTCTGCTCCACCAACAGCATGGTCATTCCGCTGCGGCGCAATTCGCCGAGCTTGTCGAAAATCTGATGTATGATGATCGGAGCGAGCCCTTCGGTGGGTTCGTCCAGAATGAGCAGGGCCGGGTTCATCAGCAGTGCGCGGGCAATGGCCAGCATCTGCTGCTCACCGCCGGAAAGCTGACTGCCGCTATTCGATTGCCTGCCAGCGAGATTGGGAAAGAAGGCCAGAACCCGGTCGATTGTCCAAGCGGGATTTGAGCCCGACGCCATGCGGGCGGCGAGCTGAAGATTTTCCAGAACCGTCAGAGAACCAAATATATCGCGCGTTTCTGGAACATAGGCAATGCCATGCCTGGCGATCTCATGGGGCGGCTTGCCGGAAATCGTCTCGCCTTTGAAGACGACGTCGCCGTCCATTGGCAAGAGCAGTCCCATGATCGTCTTGAGCGTGGTGGATTTTCCAACGCCGTTGCGCCCGAGGATTGCGTGAAAGACGCCCTCGCCAATATCGAGATCGACGCCATGCACGACCTGAACTTCGTCATAGCCCGCTTTCAATCCCCGAACCTCAAGCATGGTTCCAGTCACCCAGATAGATTTCCTTGACTTCACGGCTCTGGCGCGTTGCTTCCGGCGAGCCTTCGAAGACGACTTCGCCATAGTTCAGGACGGTGATGCTGTCGGCGACATTGAAGCCGAGGTCGAAATCATGTTCGATGATGAGCATGGTCAGGTCGCGTGGCAGCGCATGGATCAGCTTGTCGAAGGCATCGATCATGTTGGGGCCGACGCCGGATGTGGGCTCGTCCATCAGCAGCAGCTTCGGACGCGCGGCCAGCGCGAGCCCCACTTCAAGTTGACGGCGATTGCCGTAGGGGCAACTGGAGACGGGTTTGTCCAGACTATCGGACAGGCCGACCTGTTCAGCGACTTCCGCAATGATGTCCTGCATCTCCGCGCCGTCATGAGCGCAGCACCGCAGCGACGCGGTCCTGCCGGATGCCGTCGTGGCGGCAAGTCCAAGATTTTCGCGGACGGTCAAGCCTTCGAAGAGATTGTTTTTCTGGTAGCTGCGGGCAAGTCCCAGTCGAGCGCGTTTTTCGACCGGCGCACGCGTGATGTTCCTGCCGCCGAGAATGATGCTGCCTGATGTCGGCGTGAGCGTGCCTGCAAGCAGGTTGAAAAGCGTCGTCTTGCCAGCGCCATTCGGACCGAGCACCACGCGCCGCTCGCCCTTTTTCAGACTGAGCGAGATGTTCTTCGCAACGGCAAGCCCGCCGAAATTCTTGCAGAGATTGCGAACCTCAAGCATGTATCCCGGCCTCCGTTTTTGTCTCGGATCTGCGCGAAAGCCGGTGCTCGATCTCGCCGAACAGGCCGCGCCTGCCAGCCATGACCGCCACGATCAGGATCGCGCCGATGAACATGTGCCAGCGATCCGTATAGCCGCCAATGAAGTGCTCCAGCGTGACCAGCAGCGCCGCGCCGACGACGGGGCCTGCAAGCGTGCCGATGCCGCCGAGGATGACAACGACCAGAGCCTCGCCGGACAATGTCCAGACCAGATATTCAGGGGAAATATACTGCGTATGCTGCGCGGCGAGCATCCCTGCCGCGCCTGCGATCGCTCCGGATATGGCGAAAGCATTGGCCTTGTGCGTCCGGACGCTGAGGCCCAGCGCCTGCATGCGGTCTTCATTGGCGTGGATGCCGCTTAGTGTCCGGCCAAAGGATGAGCGTAGGACAGTGGCCGCGACCATGTACGCGAGCAGCATGCCGGCGACGCATAACAGCGCGAATTGCAGCGAGTCATTCAGGTTGACGCCGACAGCGGAGAGATCGAAACGCCCGACGCCGGCAAGCCCGTCATCGCCGCCGAGCGCGCGCGATTCGAATACGATGACATATGCCATTTGCCCGAAGGCCAGCGTCGCCATAATGAAGAAGATGCCGCCGACATTCGCCGTGATTGCGCCAACGATCCATCCGAATAGTGCCGTTCCCGCGATGGCGGCAAGCGCGGCGAGCCACGGGTCCGTTCCGCTCAGGGCGGTCGTTGCGCCGAAAATATACGCTCCGACGCCGTAGATCGCGCCATGACAGAGCGAGATCATGCCACCATAACCGGCCAGAAAGTCGAGTGCGATGGCCAGCATGGCGAGAAGCGCAATCTCAATAACGATCTCGCGCGCGAAGTAGCCGCCGAGCATTGCATAGGCGATCAGGCCGAATGTGACCGCAGCCACGCAAACCGTCTTGATGCTGGTTTGATAGAACATGCTTACTTCCTTGCAGGCACGAGGCCTTCCGGTCTGATGATCAAGGTGCCGGCAAGGAGGATGTAAACGAGAATGGATGAAAAGCTCGGCAGCAGAACCGCGCCGAAAGTTTGAATGAAGCCGACGATCAACGAACCGACAATAGCCCCGGTCAGACTGCCCAACCCTCCGATGACAACGACGATCAGTGTCGGGATGAGAATGTCAGTCGCCATGGCGGGCGTGGCGGAAAATACCGGAGCGGCGACGACGCCGGCGAGTCCAGCCAGCGCGCAGCCGACGCAGAAGACCGAAAACAGCAGCTTCTCCACATCAATGCCCATCGCCGACGCCATCTCTCCATTCTCCACGCTTGCCCGCAGCATTGCGCCGTAGGATGTGCGCGCCAGCATAAGGCTGAGCCCGGCCATGACCGCCAGGCCGAGCGCAATGATGAACATTCGATAGGCCGGGTAGCTGATGCCGAAAATGCTGACCTGTCCTTGCAAAATTTCAGGGGTTGGAATGCCAAGCGCAATGCTGCCCCAGACGATGCGAACCAGATCGACGATCACGAAGATCAGTCCGAAGGTCACGAGCACCTGGCTCATCGGACCTTCCTTCCGCATCCGCTTGATAACGCCAGTATAGAGCGCGATGCCGATGATCGTTACGCCAATGGGGGCGCCGAAGAAAGCCGCCCAGTAATTGTCCGTCCACATTGCGATGCTCACGCCGATATACGCGCCCAGCATGTAAAGCGCGCCATGGGCGAGATTAACGAAATGCATCAGGCCGAATATGATGGTCAGGCCCACTGATAGCAGAAATAGCAACATGGAGAGCTGGAGGCCATTCAGGAACTGTGTGGCCCAGAACTCGGTACCGGACATGCGGACCTCGGAGCATTTGGAGGCAAGCCCCGAAGCCTGTTGGCCCCGGGGCTTGCCGGTATTACTGCATTACGCAGCCATTGACAGGATCTTTTACGTTTTCGACCGTTGCGATCACCTTCTGGGTCAGCGCATCGCCGTCAGCGACGGTTTCGTAGATATAAATGTTCTGAACGACATTGTTCGTGGCGGGGTTGATTTCGAGAGGACCGCGTGGGCCGGTATATTTGACCTTCGGCAGCGCTGAGGCGATTGACTCGCGGTCGCTTGCGCCGGATTTGACTGCCTCGATCAGTACGCGTCCGGAATCGTAGCCCTGCACGGTATATTCGGATGGCGGGCGATCGAACTTGGCCTGATAGGCCCCCACGAAAGTCTTGTTTTCCGGCGTATCGAGCGTCGGGACATAATGCAGCGCGGTCTTGACGCCCACTGCTGCCGGACCTTCTGCGTTCACATAGAGCGGTGAGGTCAGGAAGCCCGAGCCGAATAGCGGGATGTCAGCCTTGAGCCCGAAAGAGTCGTATTGCTTGACGAAGGAGATGGCCTCGCCGCCCGCATAGAAGACGAAAATCGCGTCGGGATTGGCCGATTTCGCATTGGTCAGATAGGGGCCGAAATCCTGGGTCTTGCCGAATGGCGTGAATTCCGACCCGACGATTTCGCCGCCGGCTGCGCTGAATGATTTGGTGAAGGTGTCGATCATCTGGCGGCCGGCTGCATAGTCGGGCGCAAGCGTATAGACTTTCCTGATGCCCTGTTCGAACATCCACGGGCCCATCGGGCGGTTGATCTGTCCATTGGAGAAGGAGACGCGCACGATATATTTCGAGCAGGCGGACCCGGTGGCGTGGTCATTGCCCGCATTGGCGACGATCAGCGGCACTTTCGAGCCATCGACAAAGTCCCGTACGGCCCCGAGTACGCCGGACGAAACGATTCCAACCACAACGTCGACTTCATCCTGAAGGACGAGCTTGCGGATCTTGGCGACGCCAACCGGCGGTTTCACTTCGGTGTCCTCGCGGATGATCGTGAATTGATCCGCTAACCCGGCTTCTTCGAGCGCCATGACGAAACCGGCGTCGATTTCCTCGCCAAGTGCAGCGTAATTGCCAGATTTTGGCAATAAGAGGCCAACCTTTGTCTGCGCCGATACAGCGGATGCCGGAAGCGTTAAAGCCAACGCGCCGACCAACAAATATTTGAACGCATTTGTCACGAATATTCCTCCTCTGGAGATGTGATGCTCGGGCTGCGGTCCAGGTGCAGAGCGGTGGCTAAACACGGCTGTCTGCATGTTGTTACATGTATCCAGTATCCGAAAATTAATCATCTTGCATCAGGCAAGGTGATCCAACGGCAAATTGGAGTGATAAATCCTGCCGTTAGCAATGAAACCGATCTGAACGTGCATATCGTTCGAGTCAACAAGGTGCTAGCGCGCCAGATTTTTAACCGGAATCGGATGACGCGCTCTAATCTTTGTTCAAGCATCGGACCAAAAGCCGGTAGCCACTTTTCGGTCCGATGCCCTAATCAGAACCGGCGAGCGGCTGCCTGCCGACGAATGAGCCCGAACCATCCTGATCTGCAATGCGCAGACACTCATTCCATTTCGCCATGCGCTCAGATCGGGTGAAGGAGCCAACCTTCAGTTGCCCGGCGCCCAGACCGACGGCGAGATGGGAAATCGAGACGTCTTCGGTTTCGCCCGAACGCGCCGATACGACGCTGCGATATCCGAGGCGTTCGGCCGTGATCAACGTTTCAATGCTTTCGCTGACGGTTCCCGCCTGATTGACCTTGATCAACACGGCGTTGCACGCCTTGTCCGTAGCGGCCTCCTTGACGAGCCGCGCATTGGTCACCAGATAGTCGTCGCCGATGATTTGCAAGCGCTTGCCGAAGCGGTCCGTAAAGGCGCGCATGCCGTCCCTGTCATCTTCGGCGAGCGGGTCCTC